>DGDD01000253.1:14016-18182 GCA_002385265.1 Chitinophagaceae bacterium UBA3961 | reverse complement strand
GATTAATAATGAAACAGCCGGGGTAATTAATAATTAATAAGTAATAATTAATAATGAGACGGCCAGGGTAATTAATAATTAATAAGTAATAATTAATAATGAAACAGCCGGAATACAGGAACGAGGAGACGAGGAAGCGAGGAACGAGGAAATACAGAGTTCCTGTGAGCGCTGCGGTCGCTGCGCCGCTGCGGTGAAAAAAAAGAATACTTTGCGAAATCTTTGCGGGCTTGGCGCTCTTTGCGGTGAACCATTAAACTGCAAACCCGAATACACTAACTTTGCCTCATTAATCAACGATTGTTATGAGCAGAATGTCAGGATACGACTATGTGATCATCGGAAAAGGATTGGTGGGTGCCGCTGCTGCACGTTACCTCTCCAAAGAAGCGAAAGTGGCCATCATTGGTCCCGACGAACCAACCGACTTTCATCAATCACAAATATTCGCGAGTCATTACGACCAAGCACGGGTACAACGCATCATTGGCAAAGACATTCACTGGACTCGACTGAACCAAGATGCCATCAACGCTTACGCAGCACTGGAAAAAGAATCAGGCATTCGTTTCCATGAAAATATGGGCTGCTTGTATGTAAATCCACATGGCGTAGATGCTTATTTAAAAGCTGCACCAAACCAAGCAACGCAAATAGGAACCAACCCCGTTTTCTATTCCTCTGAAAAAGAAATCAATCAACAGTTCCCATTCCTTACATTTCCTGAAGGAACAGTAGGAATGTTGGAGGAGGGCCCGGCCGGATTGATCAATCCTCGTAAACTCCTTCAAGCACAATTAACGGTAGCAAAGAGCAATGGGGTAACTACAATCAATGAAGTAGCCGTTTCGCTAAAGAAAGCGGGCGGTGTATTCACAATTGTAACCAATAAAGGCACCACCATACATGCAGGTCAGGTGATCATTGCAACGGGATCGTATCAAAATTTTAGTGGATTGTTGGAGCAACCGGTGGCCATGCGTTCCAAAACAGAATCAGTCATTTTAATTGAATGGGATACCAAGGATCCAAACACGTCAAAAATTCCTTCGATCTTATACGAATTGGTACATCCTGAAATTGAAGCCATATATGTATTACCTCCGGTGCAATACCCAGATGGCAAAACCTATATAAAGATCGGTGCCAATGTATCGGAAGACGAATGGTTTGAATCGAAAGAAGAAATAGCGAAATGGTTTCAATCAGGTCCGTCTACTACCCTTTCTCAAAAATTATTCAAAGGACTTAAATACATACTACCATCCTTACCCGAAAATTCGAATTATCAGAGTAAGCCTTGTGTGGTGAGTTATACCAAACATGGAAGGCCCTACATTGGTGAATATTGTATTGAGGGAATTATTATTGCGGGAGGATGCAATGGATATTCGGCGATGTGTTCAGACAGTATTGGGAAATTGGGGGCCTTTTTTGCGCAGAACCGAAGCTTCCCTGAACCCTATGAAGCAGCTGCTTTCAAGATCGAATACCCCGATTAACAAAAATTTAGTAGTCTGATAATCAATATTTTAGGTAGCAACTATACCACTCATACCGATTTTTTTGGTGGATCGAAACAAAGCGATATACCTTTGACTCGTCGTTGATACAAAACGTCAACACCTTATACTATGGCCGCCTTAATCATTCTCGCTGCTGTTGCAATTACTGCACTTATTAAGTTGATTTTTTTACGATAAGATAGCCGAGAAACACCACTAAAATTGTAGAAGTGATATCCGAAAGGGTATCATTTTTTTTGGAAAGAAGGAAGAGTTATGAGAAGGTTCTGTGTATTAGGCATTAGGCATTGGGCTTTAGGCTTTAGGTGTTAGGCTTTTTTTGACTACAGAATACCTTTAGATCAAGTTTTGAGTTTTTGAGTTTTTTAGTTGTTAAGTTTTGCGCAGCTGCGCTGCTTGGAATTCGCAAAGGTTAGAGAAGAGAGAAAAGGTACACAAAGAGAGGCTTTAGCAAATTTTCTTTTTCTGACCACAGAATACACAAATTATAACAGATTATCACAGATTAGCCTCCGATAATCAATCTACCTGACTGCCGGCTGTTTCATTATTAATTATTACTTATTAATTGTTAATTCCTAATTATCCCTCCAACCTCACCCCAATCTTCTTCATCAAAATACTCGCGTTAATACTCGTACACACGCCCTCTTTTATTTGGTAATCGAAATGCAGTTCTTCTCCTTTAATAGTTGCTTCAAAATGATAGTTCGTGAAATGATCGGGGAATTCATCGGCTAAACTGGCGAGTTGCAAATCGTGCGAAGCCACTATTGCAATGGCATTCTCGTGCAAGAGTTGTTTCATGAGTGCTTTGGAACCGATATGTCGATCATTAGAGTTGGTACCTCTGAAAATTTCATCGAGCAAAACCAACACCGGTTCTTTCGCGGTCACGCGATCAATGATCATCTTGAGTTTTTTCAGCTCAGCGTAGAAGGTAGAGGTATTCTCTTCCAGATTGTCTTTCACCCGCATACTCGATGCAATGGCAAAAGGATAAAACTCCATTTCTTTCGCACAAACCGGAGCTCCCATATTCGCAAGCACTAGGTTCACTCCTACCGTTCTCAAAAAAGTACTTTTCCCGGCCATATTGGAACCGGTGATATAGGCGATTTGCTTCTCACCAATGGTAACAAAGCTATTGAATATGCGTGCACCGGGAGGAATAAGTGGGTGACACATAAACCTTCCAATAAACTTCTTTTCCTCAGAAACTCTAGGATAAACCCAATCGGGATTGTTAAAGCTGAGCGTTCCTAAACTATTCAATACCTCAAAGGTCGACAACAAACTCATCCAATCTTTCATATACTGCTTGTGCTTTTCACGCCAAGCTTCTAAATACATGGCCTGTTGCAGATCCCAGAGTAAGTAGGTATTCAGTGGAATAAAGACCACTAGATTCAGTCGATAATCGAATCGATTTAATATCTCGTTCAGTTCCTTTATCAAAACAGAAGCGCGGTGTTCTTTATTTAAGAAGTTTGCTTGTAAAGATTGTAAATAAGGATCGATAAACTTCGCCGACTCTATCTCCTTCATCAACAAAGCCAAGGTCTTTACTTCTGCATTGATTTTATTTATTTGATTGTAATATTGTTGAATACCGGCAGAAATAGAAAAAGCAATAACAGAAGCCGCTGCTGAGATTCGAATTAAATTCACCGTACTTACATATTCTAAGAAATAGAGCGCAAGAATTGTGAGCATAAAAGCCGGTACTACCCAGCGAATCACCTTCCATAAATAGCCTTTGGTGAACTTAGGTTCTTCTTTCAGCCATCCTTTTATCTTGTCTTCAGTATCGTAAGTAAGTGGTGTTAAAATATTGATAGCCTGATACCTTTCGCGAAATTCATGCATGTTAGAAAGCTCTTTCACTGCTGCTTGTCGTTTCGCAATTTCAGCAGCATCGGCAGGTGCCATCATCCATTTAGCCAAGAGATCACTTGATTTTTCAGAATGAGTGCGATTCACATATTGAAATATGGATGAACGTCCAAAGATGTCTAAATCGAGCGTAAAGGGGTGTTCGGGATTCACATATTCAGCTCCGGTTGCTTGATGCAGGAATCGGTGTTCTAACACCTCCAATTCATTCTCATAAATTTGTTTCAATGCAAGATCCAATGCCAATCGGTCTTTGTTAGCTAAATCTTTTTTAAGGGCTATCAAAAAACCAGCTACCACCAATATCAAATAAAAAGCGCTCCACAGCAAGGTTGGCCATTCAACGAACCACCACAACAATCCGCCGCCAACAATAATTGAAAAACGGATCCAGCCATAAGTCTTTGAATTGGCTTTAGCTTCTTTGATTCGAATATTTACAGATTCGAGTGAAGATGTATAGTGAGGTGTGGGATACATAGTGTGATATTGGATGAAATTAATTAATAATTAAGAATTAAAAATTATTAATTAAGATGCGGAGATGGTAGGCTTCTCGTTTTGCAGTGATGGATTGAGTTGAAGAGAAACGTAAAGTGTTTGTCTTTCTAAGGTTCCTTTTTGACCACAGATAACACCGATTATTAGAGATTCACACAGATTAGCATCCGTTATTTAATCACTCTGATTGCTTATTTTTTTACCGCAGCGGCGCAGCGTCCTTCGACTGTGCCTTCGGCCCGC
>DGDD01000253.1:0-13657 GCA_002385265.1 Chitinophagaceae bacterium UBA3961 | reverse complement strand
GTCCGCAGCGGCAACGCAGCGAATCCCCGTACCTCTGTGCCTCCGTGGTTCTGTATTTCCTACCTACTCCTTCGTCTGCCCCCTGTTCTTCTTCCTGTTCTTTCTTGATCTCGCCGGCTGTTCCATTATTAATTATTACTTATTAATTATTAATTACCCCGGCTGTTCAATTCTTAATTCTTACTTCTTAACTCTTAATTCTTAATTCCCCACTATTGTTCGAAACGTCAAATTCACCCTCGGCTCTTTCACCTTGGTTGTTGGCGGAAGACGGTGCAACCAATTAAGTTGTGTAGGGCCTGTCATCACCAGCAAAGATCCCGGTTCCAATTGAACCGACACCACTTCTTTGGTTTGTTTGTGTTTGAACGCGAATTTGCGTTCCACTCCAAAACTAAGCGAGGCAATGGCACCAAGTGGCTTGAGGTCTTTCTCGGCATCGCTGTGCCAAGCCATACCTTCCGAACCATCGTGGTACAGATTAAGTAAACAAGAATTATAGGTTTCCTTTGAAAGTTTTTCCGATAAATCAAGCAATTCTTTCAAAGCCGGTGTCCAAGGTTTCGCTACTTTGGTAATTCCGGAATATTTGTATTGAAACGGCTGAGCACCGTACCATCCTACTTTGCGTTTGGTGGTGAGCAGTTTTCCCATGATAATAGCTTGATCGTGCTCCCATTCTATTTCTTTCATTAGAGCGTCGTAGTAATGTTTGCTTTCCTTTTCACTCATGATCTTTCCATAATAATATACTTCTCCATCTGACATGGGAAGTTTCACAAAAGCTTCTTCATTAAACAAGTTCGACTGCATAGTACAATATTAATATTTTCATTTATTCTTGAAATCCGAATCTTGCGGCTTTTTTGGCGGTCAACAGTTTGAACATTCAATTGTTAATAGTAAGATGCTTAACCTATTCTCTCCTAATTTTGTTTAAAATCTCAACCATGTCAGTATTGTTTTCTCCATATAAAATTGGTCCGTTAGAACTTAAAAACCGTATTGTAATTTCCCCCATGTGTCAATACAGTGCTGTGGATGGATTTGCCAACAATTGGCATTTGGTACATTTGGGAGCAAGAGCCGTGGGGGGTGCTGCACTGATCATTCAAGAAGCAACTGCAGTGGTGCCCGAAGGACGTATCAGCTATGCAGATTTAGGTTTATGGAAAGATGAGCATACCGTTAAACTGAAAGAAATTGTAGACTTTGTTCACAGTCAAGGTTCGAAAATGGGCGTTCAATTGGCGCATGCCGGAAGAAAAGCAAGTTGTGATCTACCTTGGAAAGGCGGACACCCCATTGATCCAAATTCTGAAAATGGATGGCAAACCGTAGGACCTTCGGCAGTTCCTTTCAAAGAAGGACATCCGGTGCCTGCTGAACTTTCAAAAACTGAAATCAAGTCGATCATAGACGCCTTTGCGACTGCAGCTATTCGAGCAAAAAATACCGGCTACGATTTAGTTGAAATTCACGGAGCACATGGCTACCTCATTCATGAATTTTTCTCTCCACTTTCCAATCATAGAACCGATGAATACGGTGGAAGTTTTGAAAATAGAATTCGATTCCTGGTTGAAACAGTTATTGCCGTGCGCAAGGCTGTTGGAGAAAATTATCCGGTGATTGTTAGAATCTCTGCAAACGATTGGACAGAAGGCGGCTGGACAGTTGAAGACAGTGTTGCGCTAAGCATTGAATTGGAAAAGCTGGGAGTGAGCATGATCGATGTATCCTCCGGCGGAAATGTATTAGCGAGAATACCTTTGGAACCCGGCTATCAAGTACCCTTTGCTGAGCAAATCAAAAAGGCGGTGAGTATTCCGGTTGGTGCAGTAGGACTGATCACCACTCCACAACAAGCGGAACAAATACTGATAGAGGGAAAAGCAGATTTCATTCTCATTGCTCGTGAAAGTCTCCGCGACCCTCATTTCCCACTCCATGCAGCAAAGGCTTTGGGTGATGATATTGATTGGCCGAATCAGTATGTGAGAGCGAAATAATTATTAATTAAAAATTAATAATTAATAATTAAACAGCCGGCGAGATCAAGAAAGAACAGGAAGAAGAACAGGGGGAGGCAGACGAAAGAGTAAGTAGGAAATACAGAACCACGGATGCACATAGGCACGAGGATTCGCTGCGTATACGCTGCGAACGCCGCGCCGCTGCGGTAAAAGAACAATTTATTAAAAGACAGATGTAGTTTCAATCTGCAATCTGTTCAAATCTGTACTTATCTGAGATACTTCTCTTAAAAAAAATACATGATGTTCTTATTTTGCCAACACTATCTTCACCTTACTCGCAATCACATGTATCACTTCTTTCTCGCGTTGTAATTTACCTTCCACCAACATCAACCTCGATTGCAAAATGGCCTTCTTGTATTCCTGAAATATATTGTTGAACACTATGATATTGGCTGTTCCGGATTCATCCTCAAGTGTAATAAACATGACTCCTTTGGCTGTTTCCGGCATTTGTTTTAATAAAACCAGTCCTGCAATTCTAACAAAAGCACTGTTCTTTAATGATTCGAACTGTTTTATTTTAATAACATTCAGTTGATCCAACGCTTCGCGATAGAATTTAACCGGATGAGCTTTCAAAGAAAGAAAGGTTGCGGCATAGTCATAAACCACTTCTTCTTGCATTGGCATTTTGGGCAATACAATTTCGTGTTGCGTTGATTCAATATCCTCCTCTTCGGAAAACAATCCTGTCGGTTTGTCTTTAATAGAAATTTCCCACAAAGCCGCTCTTCGATCCAATCCCATCGACTGAAACACATCCGCGTCTGCCATTCGTTCCAATACAGCATCGCTGACTCCCATTTGATACAGGGTCGCAATTTTTCGATAAGGCTTTGTTCTGTTAGAAACAATCAAATCAATATCCTCTTTGTGCATTCCTTTTACCTGACGAAATCCAAGTCGCAAGGCTTTGAATCTGCCACCACTTATCTCCAAGCTATTGTCCCAGAAAGAATGATTGATATCTACCGGTCTCACTTCTACCCCATGCTCTTTTGCATCTGCAACCAATTGCGCAGGTTGGTAAAAACCCATGGGCTGACTGTTCAGCAATGCACATACGAATACATCCGGATAATAACACTTAATCCATGATGAAACATAGACCAATTGCGCAAAGCTCGCAGCATGGCTTTCCGGAAAACCATAATTACTGAAACCTTTCAACTGAGCAAATACTCTGTTGGCAAAATCAAGACTGTATCCATTCTTCAGAAAACCATCAACCAATTTCTTTTGAAACACCGCAATCATCCCTTTCGATTTGAAACTCGCCATGCTTCTTCTCAACTGATCGGCTTCTGTTGGTGTAAAACCAGCGCCTACCATCGCTACTTTCATCGCTTGTTCCTGAAACAAAGGCACCCCTAAGGTTCTACCCAAAATAGATTTCATTGCTTCCGAAGGATAAGTCACCGGCTCCTCCCCATTCCTTCTTCTTAAGTAAGGGTGCACCATATCACCTTGAATTGGACCGGGACGAACAATGGCCACTTCAATCACCAAATCATAAAAACACTTGGGACGAAGTCGAGGCAACATCGATTGCTGTGCCCTACTTTCAATTTGAAACACGCCAATGGTATCGGCGCGACTGATCATTTCATATACTTTTGGATCGTCTTGTGGAACAGTTGCCAATCGATATTTTATATGATAATGCTGTTCTATCAAATCAAATGATTTTCGAATGCAAGTAAGCATCCCCAACGCCAATACATCAACTTTCAAAAATCCCAGTACTTCAATATCATCTTTATTCCATTCCACATTGGTACGATCTTCCATCCGAGCATTCAATATGGGACATAAATGCGTGAGCTTATTACGAGAAATAATAAACCCACCGGTATGTTGCCCTAACTGCCTAGGGAATCCTATGTACTGATGCGTTAAACGAATCACTTTTTGAATATAGGCATCTTGAATATTGATGCCCAAGCCTTTCAGATGATCATTTTCAAGCATCTCATCTGTATACCTAAAAACAGATTTTGAAATTTTCTCAATGGTATCTATCGACAGGCCCATTGCCTTACCAATATCTCTAATGGCTCCCCTCGAATGTTGTTGTGTAACGGTAGCAACAATGGCCGCTCTGTCTCTCCCATATTTATTGTAGATGTATTGAATCACTTCCTCTCTTCGTTCGTGTTCAAAGTCAACATCAATATCGGGAGGTTCGTTGCGAGCGGCTGATAAAAATCGTTCAAAGAGCAAATCGAATTTTGATGGATCAACTGCTGTAATGCCTAAACAATAGCAGATCGTTGAATTGGCTGCTGAACCCCTTCCCTGACAAAGAATACCACGTTCCCTTGCAAACCGAACAATATCATGCACGGTTAGAAAGTAAGGCGCATAGTTCATTTGCTTGATGAAACTCAATTCATGCAAGATGTTTTTTACAACTTTCTCCGGAATATGCTCCCCATAAAATTCATGCGCTCCTTTCCATGACAATTCCTCTAATAGCAATTGTGGATCTTTTCCATCGGGAGCAATTTCTTCTGGATACTCATATTTTAATTTGCTCAGAGAAAACTGACATCGATTGGCAATCAATCGAGCATTTTTGATGGCCTGTGGATAACATTTAAAAAGACGGTTCATTTCCCGTATCGATTTCAAATAGCGCTCAGCATTGGAATGCAACAGAAATCCTGCATTTTGAATGGTCGTTTTGTTTTTAATACAAGTCAACACATCTTGCAAAGGACGACGACTCGGATGATGATAATACACATCATTGGTGGCCACCATTTGTATTCCGTGGTTATTACTGCATTGCTCTAATTGAAACATTAGTTTTTGATCGAACGACTGGTACCTTCTCGTAATCGCCATGTAAAATCGATCCTGAAATACTTCTTTAAACTGAAGCAATGCTGATACAAAACTTTCTTCCAATTCATAGATCGGCGTAAGCTTGAAAGGTGCCGGCATGATTAGGATACAGTCGTGAAGCAATTCAAACAAATCTTCTTTATACAATTCGCATTTCCCTTTTTCGGTGCGAATGTTTCCGCGCGACAATAATTCGCAGAGTTGGGTGTATCCCTTTAAATTGATAGGATAAACCAAAACAGACAAACCGTCTTGCATGATAATCTTCGATCCTACAATCACTCGAACACCACATTTTTTTGCAGCAGCATACGCCCTCACCACTCCCGCCAGTGTATTGTGGTCGGCAATGGCGATTTCTTTGTATCCTAATAGCAATGCTTGTTCCACCAATTCTTCAGGATGCGAGCCCCCTTGTAGAAAACTAAAATTGGTAGTCACTTCCAACTCCACATATCCATCAAGCAAAGTATCCATGCAAGAACCATTTAGGGTTTCCGGTTTCTTCGTAATGACCCAATCGATAGATCCAATAACGTCTTCCTTTATCGTCTTCCACTTTGTAGTAATCGCGGTGAAGTCCGGTTTCTATCCACCAAGGAGCTTCAATTCGTTCTGGCCCGTCTGCTTTGATAATTTTATGAACTTCCTTTTTATGTCGAAATAAAATAGGAGGATAATCCGGTACCGGGGCCATTACTGAAATAGGGTCGGGATCTTCTAGCATCATAATAGGTCGGATCATGTTCGATTCCCATTTTAAATCAGTAATGGCTCCCAAGTCTTTCTGTGGTTGTATAGACCGTTCCGGAAAATGTTGAGCATAGGGTAGGTAACGATTCACGGCATTGTTTCCAAGTTTGTGTTGCATTTTATCGATCAGATAGGCTACGGATGGATCGGCCAAATGTTTTTTCTGCTCCCACATGGCTTCTTGCGTGGCGATCATTTTTTCGGTATGAATCGCTTCTAACAAAAACACTTCTACACCAGGCTCTAAGAGCAAGTCGGAAAATTTCAACTCAAACAATTTCAACAAACTAGTTTTGTTTTGAGTAGGTAAAGAAGAACTGCAATCGGAATATTGATGCGTTCCATCGATTCGGTGCAGCGTTAACCGAATCTTCCGAATACCCAGTCCTTCTTTTTCCAATTTGGGAAGCAATTGATCGAGTAATCCTTCCAACGCTTTTTCAACACCATTGCGATGAGTGATTGGTTCTAGTGCGGGAAGGCGTTCTACATAGGATACGGATGGTACAATAGTAGCAAAAGGCTCATCCATTTTTTGAATGGCCTGATAATATCTTTTTACGAACGATTCACCCAATCTGCGTTTCAGCGCAGCAGAGGGTATTTTTACAAAATCATTGATGCGCTTGAACCCTAGTTTGTAAAGTCGTTCAATTACTTCCGGTTCCAAACGAAGGGCTTCGGGTGGAAGTGATAAAATAGCTTGTAATTCTTCACCGGGAGCAACAATTTGATCTTCCTCACCATAATGAGTAAGTGCCCAAGCTGCACCAATGGTGGAGGCCATCGAAATTTTAGCAGTATATCCAAAACTTCGCAGGCGTTCTTTGATGGCGGTGATGTAAGATTTTTCACCACCCCAAAGATGAGCGCAGCCGGTAGCATCAAGTAAAATACAGTCTTCCGAGAGTACAGATACTTGAGGCGTATAACGAATCATCCAATCCGCAATTTTTTGCAAGATCAATTTGAATTGTTCGGGCTGATCTTCTTTTGCTTGCAAATTGGGAACAATGGCTCTAGCGTCGGCCAGTACCATCTCTTTTCGAGCACCCAGTTTTTGAGCATGTGCATTCATTGCTATCACTAATTGTTTCCCGTGAGATACAGTATAAAAAACAGTTGGATTGCATTTCGCGTTGGCATCGCGTTTGGATATCCAATCGGTTTTGAAGTAAGGGAACCATATGGTGAGGAAGCGTGGCAAGGGGGTATTGGGAGTTGGGAGTTAGGAGTTATAAGTTTTGAGTTTTTTAGTTTTTAAGTTTTTTAGTTTTGTGCAGCTGCTTGGGGTTCACCGCAGAGACCGCGAAGAGCGCCAAGGTTTCGCAGAGATTTTTTTCTTCTTTGTTTATACCACCAATTAATATATATACACACAGACTAGTCTCTAAAATTCAATCAGTCTTTTTTTTCACCGCAGCGGCGCAGCGTCCTTCGACTGTGCCTTCGGCCCGCTCAGGACAAGCTCGCAGCGTTTTCGCAGCGTTGACAGGCTCTCTGTATTTCCTCCTTCCTCGTCTCCTCCCATCCTCCCTCCTGTATTCTGGCTGTTCCATTATTAATTATTAATTGTTAATTCTTAATTACTCTCCTACGCTGCCACAACCCCCTTCTCCTCTCCATCGCCTTTCGACTTATACACTAATGGTGTTTGCTTTTGTGCAAGCACTTCGTTGGCGAGTTCAATAGGTTTGGTCCATTCTTCCAATTGACCTTGCTTATATCGAACCTTCCATTCGCCGGGTTTTCCATTTCTCATTTTCAATAAAGAAACCTTCCAGCAAGGAAATCCTACTCCAGGCATGGCATTGTCTGAACTACTGGGTAATGGCTGAATACGCCATCTACTCACACATGAATTGTTGATGGGTTCCTGCTTAGATGTATTGAGCAGGAATGTGGTAACTTTTGATGTTTCAACGGCCAGTTGCAATCGCCGTGAAAGGGTGAAATCAACCTTATGGGTCTCCGCTATCACAATGGCTACCCCTTCGCATTTTACTGCTTCTTCGAGTATCCATTGACGTGCTTTTAATGTTGGTGGACGAACAAATAATATATGTTGAGAATCAATCCCAAATGCTGATATGCCATGAGGAAATAAAGACCATCGATCCCATATCCATACTATCACACCATTGGTTTTTAATACCGACTTTATCATTCCGGCTATAAAACCATACCCTGCTGCTATCGACTCCGGATCCGAACAACATATCTCATGAACGGCAGCACTTGGAAAAACTCCTAATGGAAAATGATCGCGACAGAATTCAGGTAAAGTTGGCTGAAAACTCCCCACAGTACTGGCACGAATACCCCCTAGGGCCATCAGATCTCTTCGCAATTGCGAGATGACTGTTGCCTTATCCATCCACACTTATTTAAATCAAAAATACTAAAATTTTTAGCATTTCACCAAATTTAAATTCTCTTTTTTTAAAAAAATAAAGCGGAAGTGAGAACACTTCCGCCCACGGATTCATACGAAAAACCGCGCAAACAAAATCATCAAACATTTATTACAAGTAAAAATGTGCTTCACTTTTCATCCCATCGTTCCACTACTTCTCCCTCACTAGAAAAAGAAACCGGCATCTAGTTCTCTACTGCAAAATGCAACCGCATTCCGGCTGGTAAGGCTTGCACTCTTCCCTCACTATAAGCTTGCACTCCATTTACAAAAGTAGCTTTGATCTGTGTACTATAAGTTGTTTGCTCATAAGGCGACCAACCACATGCATAGGAAATGCTTGGCTTCACTTCATTTGCATTCATATCTACCAACACAAAGTCGGCAAAATAGCCCTCTCGAATGTATCCTCGCTCCAAAATTTGAAAGAGGTTAGCCGGATTGTGACACATCTTATTCACTACCTGTTCTAAAGAAATGATCCCTTTCTTGTACTTTTCTAAAAGCGATAACAGGCTATGTCCTACCCCGGGCATTCCCGATTTCACCTCATCATATCCACCTTCTTTTTCTGAAAGTAAATGAGGTGCGTGATCACTCCCAATGGTGTCGATCTTGTTCGTTACCAAAGCAGCAATCAATTTCTGACGATCCGATTCCAATTTAATGGAAGGATTCACTTTCATTTTATACCCTAGTTCTTTGTAATTGTTATAAGAAAACATCAAGTGAGGCAAACAAATTTCTGCCGTAATTCTTTTATTCTTACTCAAAGGACTGTCTTCCAACAAAGCCAATTCATCCATTGTACTGAGGTGTAACAAATGAACACGAGCTCCGGTTTCTTTTGCCAATTCTACTACTTTCTTACTCGCTTCAAAACAAGCTTCTCTGCTTCGGAACATGGTATGCTTCTCCGGAGTGATGGCATTGCGCAAACTAAACTTAAATACCGACGATGTTTTTGCAATGATATCTTCTTGCTCGCAATGAAGCGCCACAATTGCATCTGTACTTTTCATTACTTTCTCTAATAAGTCGGGGCGATTGCACAAAGCACCATCTTTGAAATACAAACCATCGTCCGTTACACCACAAATCGTATTTCGGTTCATACGCTTGATCTCTTCAATATTATCGCCGTTTGTTCCTAAGTAGAAGGAATAATTGGCCATAGATGATTGAGAAGCCAATTTGTACTTCTCTTCCAAAACATCCAAACTGGTAGCGCCGGGTTTTGTATTGGGCATGTCCATAAACGAAGTAACACCACCGGCCACTGCTGCTGAAGACTCTGAAAGTATCGTGGCTTTGTTGGTATATCCCGGCTCTCTAAAATGAACATGTGTATCTATCACACCAGGCAACATTACCAATCCGGTACCATCAATTTCCACATCAGCTTTTACATCAATAACTGAATCAATTTTTTCGAATCGAAAATCGGACACAAGCACATCCGATACTTTTTTCTCATGATCGCTAACAATCGTAACGTTTTTAACAAGCGTCTTCATTTTATTTTTTTGTTTAGGGATTACATTGGTCGCAAAACATTGGATCTTCCGTTCGCTTGTTATGCGGATAATAAAGCTTATCGGAATAATTACAGAACTGACAATTTTTTACCAAATACAAAACACTGTTCGTAGGCGCTTCGCATAAGCTGCAGGGAAGCCCGGGGCTTGCCGATACCACACCAAAACCGGGTAATTTACAACGTGGACACGCACTGAGCATTTTCTGAATCAACTTTTCCGTAGTGCGCTGAATCACATTCATACGTGTTGGATTGCAATGCGCACGCATATCTGTTTCAACAAATACCTTTCCCCACTTTTCGTTTAAATAGTGAAAATGTGATTTAAGCAATACAGGAGTATTGGCCCCTTTAATCACTAAACTATTTTTGCCTTGTTCTTTTCGCAATATCAATCCGTGAGAAGGGAACTGTGCTTTTTGAGCAAATTCCATGAGTTCCTCTTCCGTACTAACTACTCTTCCACTGAAATTGGTTTCCAAACTCCACTCTCTTTCGATAAAAAGAAAGTTGTTCTTCTGATCCATTATAACTACCCATTCTTCATCGCAGCTTGCAAAAGGAATATGCGGATGTGGACCGAAAGATCCTTCACTGGCAATAGCAATATCACAGTCGGAAAACTGCAAAGCCAATTCACATTTTCGTTTGGCTGCTGATAAAGGATCCAATTCTCTTTCAATTTCACCTGAGAAGGTTCCTAAAAGATCGGTATCAAACCCTGTTACTACTTCTAGCTCCATTCCAAGTTTCTCTTTCAATAGTGGTGCCATCACCGATTCCTTTCCATGTTTGGTAAGAAGGGCAATGCGCCTTCCTTCAAAAAACTGATGAACACTGAATTGGGTTGACATTGCTAAAACGGTCATATGATTTATTTTATAAAGCAATCAGGCGGCTTTGCTTTATTTGATTGATTAGGCAGAAAAATGCCGGCTACTTGATTGGTTGGTTAATGGCGAACCAAGTGCCGGCGGTATACATTTATTGACCTTGACCAAGCGAGTATCCTTTCTTGCCTTCGAAGCTGTAGAGATTTTCAGTTTTGATGACCTCTACTTTGGTTTCAATGGCTCTTTGCAAGAGTTCAATGATCTCTGCGCGCGACATTTCTTGATAATCTTCCTTCACAAATCTGCAACGCCAGTGGTCGGTACAGAAGGTTTCTTCGAAACCATTGGGCCATACTTTGATACCACGGTTGGTGATCATCGACAACTTGATTTTATCCTTCTGTAACTGTGTCATTAGTTCAGCCAATTGGTTGGCTTCAAATCCCGGCCAGTGTACAAAAATGTCTACTCCTTCCAGTGTTTTGGCTTGTTGCGGTTTGCGTTGGTATTTAGGGATTTGAATTTTGTATTCCTGACTATAGGATACTGGTTGAAGTTGATTCGGCTTCTGCCCTAAGTTTTGAATGATAGCGTCTGCGAACTCTTGCGTTCCTACTAACTTTTTGCTGATTCCCTCTTGATAGATGTCTTTGGTATGTATACCGTCTTCAATGGTTTTCAACCAGGCATTTTGGATTGCAGCGGCTACATCGCTTTGACCAATATGGTTCAACATCATCACTGCACCTTGTAACAATCCTGAAGGGTTCGCGGTATTCTTCCCTGCCATTTTAGGAGCAGAACCATGGATGGCTTCGAACATCGCACATTCTTCACCGATATTGGAAGAACCTGCCAATCCAACCGATCCGGCAATTTGTGCGGCAACATCGGAAAGCACGTCACCATAAAGATTAGGCACCACAATCACATCAAAGTTTTCAGGCGTATCGGCCATTTTAGCCGCACCAATATCGATGATCCAATGTTCTTGCTCTATTTCAGGATATTCTTTTCCAATTTCTTCAAACACTTGATGAAACAATCCATCGGTTTGTTTCATGATATTGTCTTTTGTGAAACAAGTCACTTTTTTGCGATTGTTTTGCTTTGCATATTCAAAAGCATAGCGAATGATTTTTTCACAACCGGGACGACTGATGAGTTTCAAGCACTGTACTACTTCATCGGTTTGTTGGTGTTCGATACCGGCGTACAAGTCTTCTTCGTTTTCACGAACAATTACGATGTCCATTTTCGGATGCTTCGTGTCAACAAAAGGATACAAACTGGTGCAAGGGCGAACATTGGCAAACAGTCCTAAGAATTTTCGTGTTGATACGTTTAAGCTTTTGTAACCGCCGCCCTGAGGAGTGGTAATGGGGGCTTTGAGGAAAACTTTGTTTTTGCGGATTACATCCCAAGATTCGGGTTTGATACCGGAAGTATTACCGGCGAGGTACTCTTTTTCACCTACTTCAATTTCATCATACTCGAGTGCTGCGCCTGCAGCTGAAAGCACTTTGAGAGTGGCTTCCATGATTTCGGGACCTATTCCGTCCCCTTTCGCGATGGTGATTCTTGTCATTGGTTGTTGTTTTTTGTACCACAAAACTGGGTTTAATTTTCATAAGTTTATATTTATTGTTTTTATATTATACATTATCTTTTATTTATGTGTTATTTGAAAAGCTCCTGCATCCTTCACAGGCAGTTTCTTACACTCTCCTATAAAATCATGTTTTTAGGGGGGGAAAGCGAGTTTTGTATCGAATACGTTTGTTTCATAAACTAAACACATGAAACAGCTTATTACCATCCTACTATTATCAATTGCCTTTGTTTCTTGTAAGAAAGATCACGAGGCGCAGCCCATTACCAACAACCCTTCCGATACAGTTGTATATGTAAGCGGCACCGTTATTCAACCGGTGGGCGGACAAGGTACTCCCTGTATCTGGAGAAACGGTGTACGCACTGATTTGCCCATTCCGCCCGGTGCTTACGGTGGCGCTGCAACCATTGCACAATTGGGAAAAGATATTTATGTAGTTGGCACGCTGTATATCAACGGCGTTCTCAAACCGGTATATTGGAAGAACGGTGTTATGGTAGGCCTTACTCCCGCTAATGGTTATGCAGAAGGCAATGCTACGGGGGTATTTGTTTCAGGTACCGATGTTT
Organism: Chitinophagaceae bacterium UBA3961; assembly: GCA_002385265.1. Lineage (GTDB taxonomy): Bacteria > Bacteroidota > Bacteroidia > Chitinophagales > Chitinophagaceae > Endoryza > Endoryza foliicola. The sequence continues at coordinate 1,039 of DGDD01000253.1, read as the reverse complement.
ACATAGGAGGTACCAGCAAGAGTGGAAGTTCTTATTTGCCTACCGTTTGGAAAAACGATGTACCTACAGCCTATACTGCCATTTTAGAACCCAACAAATACAATTTAGTAAGCGCTATTGCTGTAGATAAAAACGATGTCTATTTAACTGGATATAGCCAACTTGGAACAAAGCGAGTACCGGTAATTTGGAAGAACGGCGGACTTATGGAACAACCAAGCTCAGCCATTGGCACTTGGGGTATTCCCAATACCATCGCTATTTCAGGCAGTTCCGTTTATGTTGCTGGTGTTGCCACCGACAAAAACGATCAATACTGGACCGGTATGCTTTGGAAAGACAATCTTGAGGGTGTGGTTATCTCCAATCCAATGGCGAATGAAAGCAAGATAGAAGGGAATATGGTGGTAAACAAGGGTTCGGTTTATCTTGCCGACTATTACGTAAAGCAAGGAAAACCCGATCAAGCTTGCTATTGGAAAGACGGAGTAATGAACGTTTTGGCAACAGAAAGTGCCAACCGCCAAAACCGTGCATCTTCTATTAAAGTAGCAAACAACAGCGTGTATTTAAGTGGATTCATTGTTGCTACTAACGGATCAAGAGAACCGTTTTATTGGAAAGATGGATCTATCACTTCGCTTCCAACGATTAATAATTTAGGGGGATATCCTTATGATATTTTGATTGGGCAGTAATGATTCATAGTAGAAGGAAGGAGGTCTTGTTCATCGCGGAGGGAAGGAGAGAAGGAGAAGCGCGGAGGTTAGTGGGGCTTCCTGAAATTCGAAGAGTTTACTCTACCGCAACGTAACAAAGGGCGCAACGGTTCGCAACGGAGTTCAAATTACTCTGAGTAGCTCTGCCTAAACTTCAAGCTGACTTAAAATTTAAATACGTCTCTGCTATTTGCAATACGTTGCGAACCGTTGCGCCCTTACTTCCTTTGTGGTAGAGTAAAAATCTTCAAATGTAAACCTGCTACAGAAACAAATAGTAACTCCGCGCATCTCCTTCTCTCCTTCCCTCCGCGATGAAC
>DGDD01000024.1 GCA_002385265.1 Chitinophagaceae bacterium UBA3961 | reverse complement strand
TTTCGTTTAATGCTTTGAATTTTATTTAGGGCTAACTAAAGAACTGAATAACTTAAAAACTAAACAACTTCTGTGCTAGGATTAGAATGATTGATGAGATTAGGTGTAGGATTACGTTTATTGTCAAGAAGCGAATTCAGTGCTAACTTAAGAACTAAATCACTAAAAAACTAAACCACTACTCCTGTAATATAGAAAAGCCCCTTCCCTTGGAATCTTCATATTTTCCTAACTTTGCGCCATGGCGAAACTATCAGTAAATATCAACAAGATCGCAACACTGAGAAATAGCAGAGGAGGAAACAATCCGGATGTGTTGCAAGTAGCGAAAGATGTGCAGCGTTTTGGAGCAGCAGGAGTAACGGTTCATCCGCGTCCGGATGAACGTCATATTCGTTACAGCGATGTGCGTGCCATCAAATCTATTATTACTACAGAGTTCAATATAGAAGGCAATTGCCGCGAGCAGAAATTCATTGACCTGGTTTTGGAAACAAAACCACATCAGGTAACCCTGGTTCCGGATGCAGAAGGACAATTAACTTCCGATCATGGATGGGATACCATTAAGCATCAAGACTATTTAAAAGAAATGATCGCTTTGTTTAAGAGTGCCGGTATTCGCACTTCCATCTTCTGCGATCCCGTTGATGAAATGGTAAGAGCCGCCGCCACCACAGGCACCGATCGAATTGAATTGTACACCGAAGCCTATGCGCGCATCTTTGCTAGCGGAAAAAAAGAAGAAGCATTGGCTCCCTATAAACAAGCAGCCATTGTTGCCAAAGAATTGGGTTTGGGATTGAATGCCGGTCACGACTTAGACCGCGAAAACCTTGGCTATTTCTGCCACCACATTCCCTGGATCGATGAAGTAAGCATCGGTCATGCACTCATCTGCGATGCGCTGTATTTGGGATTGGAGAATACAGTGCAGATTTATAAGAGAGGAGCGGAGGGAGTAATCTAGGCTTTAGGTGTTAGGCTTTAGGCCTTGGCCCATAGGTAAATCGCTCATGCATCAAAGACTTTCGCTTTGAATTGCGCTATCAATTAATTTTTTATCTCGTGCTAATTGTTGGTACAAAAGCGCAATGCCTAATTACCTAAGGCCTAAAGCCTACAACTATTCGCATCCCAACAACTCACACAACTTCGCCTGCAATTCAGGACCGCGTAAATTCTTGCCTACAATTTTACCATTGGGATCGATGAGGTAGTTCTGAGGAATGCTTTGAATGCGGTATTTCTGAGCGGCTTCATTGTTCCAGTATTTGAGGTCGCTTACTTGTGTCCATGTAAGTCCATCAGCTGCAATTGCCGCCAACCAATCGTTTTTAGAACGATCCAAGGAAACGCCTAAAACGGTGAAGTTTTTATTCTTGAATTTATTGTATGCAGTAACAACGTTGGGATTCTCCATACGACAAGGTTTGCACCAACTTGCCCAAAAATCAATCAAAACATATTTGCCTCTCAAAGAAGAAAGCGCGATCATTTTTCCACTGGTATCTGCTTGTTCAAATTCAATGGCCGCTGTTCCAACCGCTCCGAACTTCGCATCTTCAATCTGTCCTTTCAAAATCTTTCCATAAAAACCTTCTTGGTATTTTGGCGCCATTTTATTGAAACGAGCTTCCAATTTATTTACATCTTGCTCCATTTCACTGGTCACCAACAACGTGAATACACCAATGGGCGAATTCTTTTTCAATACAGAAAATGAATCAATGGAACGCTGAACCGTATTGTATACAGACTCATATTGAATCATCAAGGTATCATTACGATTGATAGAAGGCATAGAAGAAATCTTTTGATTCAAAGTGGAAAGCTTTTGAAACAAAGGATTGAATAAGTTTTGGAAAGAAGAGAAGTCACTGTGAATAGAAGACCCTGTGACTGAAATTTTCTGAAGATTGGCCACATCGCCTTTCACGGTCATCGTTTCATTCCCAATAAACAATAAGGCCTTCTTTTCATGATTGTGAAAATTGAGGTTGTGTAAATTGGGCTCTTCAATTTTTCCTTTCAATACAAATACACCGCCTTTCACTTTACCGGAAGCAAGCGTATCGGTTGGATTGTTTGCATCGGTTAAAGTCACTATTTCATTCTCTGCCAGACCTTTGATGGTACCTGAGATAGAAAAGCCGGTTGCCGGCTTGGTTTGACCAAATGCGAAAACAGGCGCAAGAAATACTAGAAGGAAAAACTTTTTCATATTATTTTATGGTTTCGGCTTGTGACGCTCTTTTAAGACGTCTAAAACGCGGTCTAAATTATATCCTTTTGTGTTAAGTAAAAGCAAATAATGGAAGAGCAGGTCGGCAGACTCATTCAAAAACAAGTCTTCATTGTTGTCTTTTGCCTCAATCACTACCTCAACTGCTTCTTCTCCAACCTTTTGGGCTATTTTATTGATTCCTTTTGCAAACAGTGATCTTACATACGATTTTTCGTCGCCACCGGTTTTGCGCTGTTCAATCACTGACTCCAAATGGTATAGGAAATGATCGGGTTTATTGGTTTCATTCCAACAGGTGTCGGCGCCGGTATGACAAGTGGGACCGTGAGGAATGACTTTTATGAGAAGGGTGTCGTTATCGCAGTCAACTTGAAGCGATACAAACTCTAAAAAATGACCACTCTCCTCTCCTTTTGTCCAGAGTCTATTTTTAGAACGGCTGAAAAAAGTGACTTTACCGAGTTCGGTGGTTTTGTTCACGGCTTCTTCGTTCATGAAACCTAGCATCAACACTTTGGAAGTATTGGCATCCTGAATGATGGCAGGAACAAGTCCGTCGGAATATTTTTTATAATCGATTTTCATGTTTGGAAACTTGATGCTTTGAAAGCAAGTACTAAGGTAAATCGGGCCCGTTTTTATTTTTACGTCTTTTGCGTTGTTCTTGACGCATAAAGTACAAAACCGCTGTAATGATTGTTATCAAAGTGATGGTTATGAAACGGGTGGCTCCGATACTCATATTCGAACGGGTATTTGATGTTCGTACAAATATCGCTTTAAATCCGGAATTGCAATTTCTTTAAAGTGAAAGATGCTGGCTGCCAGGGCTGCATCGGCTTGGGCTTCGTTGAAAACGGTTTCAAAATGCTCCATTTTACCCCCTCCGCCGGAAGCGATCACCGGCACCGACAACAGCTCGCTCAAGGTTTTGGTAATGTCCAACGCAAAACCAGCCTTGGTTCCATCGTGGTTCATAGAAGTGAGAAGAATTTCTCCGGCACCCAGTCCCACAGCCTGTTTGGCCCAATCAACGCATTTGGTATTGGTCTTGGTTCTGCCACCATGCAAATACACATACCATTCGCCGTCTTCTTCCTTCTTGGTATCAATGGCCAGTACCACACACTGACTTCCGAATTCTTTCTCTAGCTCCGCGATCAATTGAGGGCGATTGAAAGCCGCCGTGTTCACAGAAATTTTATCTGCTCCATTTCCTAATAGTTCCTTTACATTTTCAACACTGCTGATGCCTCCACCTACCGTGAAAGGAATATTGATGTGATGCGAGATCTTATTGACCAGCTCCGCCAATGTTTTGCGTTTTTCAACGGTTGCGGTAATATCGAGGAACACCAATTCATCGGCTCCTTGAGCCGCATACAGGGCCCCTAGCTCTACCGGATCGCCGGCATCTCGAAGGTCCACGAAATTGGTACCTTTTACCGTGCGACCATCCTTGATATCCAAACAAGGTATAATGCGCTTGGTCAATCCTCTCTTCATCACTTGCTCGCTCATATTAATTGAATTGCTTTAAGTCGTCTAAACTGATTCTGTTTTCATAGATGGCTTTTCCAACAATTGCGCCGGCACAACCAATGGCTCTCAAATCTTCTAGATCTTTCATATTGCTCACGCCGCCGCTGGCAATGAAATGTAGCTTATCGAATCGCTCCAAAATGGCTTCGTACAATTTCAAAGAAGGGCCTTCCAGTTTACCATCTTTGCTAACGTCTGTACAAAACAATTGCTTCACTCCTTCTTCCATGTACTGCTCAATAAAATCATAGATCCACACATTGGTCGTTTCCAACCAACCGCCCACAGCAATCTTCTCATTCTTTACATCGGCTCCTAATAAGAATTTATCGGCTCCAAATTTCTTCATCCAACTCAAGAAACTGTCTTTGTCTTTTACTGCCACACTTCCAACAGTGGCCAATGCAGCACCGCTATCGAATACAATGCTCACATCTTTTTCTTGCTTAATGCCTCCGCCAAAATCAATCACTAAACTTGTTTTAGAAGCAATGCTTTCCAGCACTTTCCAGTTCTTCACCGCACCTGCTTTTGCACCATCCAAGTCAACCAAATGCAAGCGCTTCAATCCAACGTCTTCAAATTGTTTGGCCACTTCCAGTGGATGTTCGTTGTATATTTTCTTCTGACTGTAATCGCCTTCCGTTAAACGAACACATTTGCCTTCAATAATATCAATAGCGGGAATGATCTCCATGTCTTAAATAAGATTGATGAAATTTTTCAAAATCTGCTCGCCTACTTGTGCACTCTTCTCGGGGTGAAATTGAACGCCGTAGAAATTATCACGGTGCAAACCGGCGCTATAGGCCTTGGTATAATCAGTAGTGGCAATGGTATGCGCACCCAATGCAGCATAATAACTGTGAACGAAATAACAGTAGGATTCTTCTTTCACTTCTGAAAACAACGCCGTTTTCAAATCGTAGATATTGTTCCAACCAATTTGAGGAATCTTCACAGCAGCACCTTGCTCGGGTTGTTGAAACCGCAATACCTTCTCTTCAAAAATACCAAGACAAGGCGTATCGTTTTCTTCGCTGTAAGAACACATCAATTGCATTCCCAAACAAATACCAAGTACGGGTTGCTTTAAGGAAAGAATCAATTCATCCAGCTTTCGTTCTTTTAAGTAAGCCATCGCACTGCTGGCTTCCCCTACTCCCGGGAAAATCACTTTCGAAGCAGCACGAATAGCGGCCGGATCATCCGTCACAGTAGCCTCAGCACCGATGCGCTCAAGGGCGTACAAAACCGATTGAATGTTTCCTGCGTTGTATTTTATAATGACGATACTCACGATTCTATTTATTGTAACACTTGATTTAAAAAGGCAGCAGTTGTGGTCTCCACATTAGTACCAGACTCCAATGCTTTGATATACGCCGTACCAATAATGGCTCCCGAAGCATGCGCACAAGCCGCATCGAAACTGGCTTTGTCTTTGATTCCAAATCCAACCAAAACCGGATTTTGCAGTTGATAACTTTGTAAGCGCTTCAAATAAGCCGATACATCCGTCATATTTTTATCAGATCCTGTAGTAGAAGAACTGGACACCGCGTATAAAAAACCGGTGCTTAATTGATCTAATTTCTTGATGCGCTTTTCAGAAGTTTCGGGTGTAACTAGAAAGATGAAGTCTAGTCCGTACTTCTTAATGATGGCGCCGTACATAGTTTCGAATTCGTATTCGGGTAGGTCAGGCAGAATCAATCCATCCACTCCTACTTCAGCCGCTTTTTGGCAAAAGGCTTCAAAACCATATTGCAAAACCGGATTCATATAACCCATCAATATAACAGGAACGCTCACACTCTTTCTCATCTCCTTCAATTGATCGAACAGTACAGCAATGGTCATTCCATTGGCCAATGCTTTCAATCCGCTTTGTTGAATAACGGGACCATCGGCCAAGGGATCGCTGTAAGGCATGCCCAATTCTATCAAATCTGCTCCGGAAGCTTCCAATGCTTTCATCACAGGGATGGTACTATTGAGCTCCGGAAAACCGGCAGTGCAATACACGTTCAGCACGCGTTCTTTCTTCCTATTGAATAAATCCTTGATAATACTCATATTCGTCAATTATTGAGGGCCCATTGCATTCATATAAGTAGCGAGGTCTTTATCGCCTCTACCACTCAAACAAAGTACAACAGTATCGTTCGCATTAAATTTCAATTCTTTCAAAGCTGAAAAAGCGTGTGCTGTTTCCAATGCCGGAATAATACCTTCCAATTTGCTTACTTCGAAAGCAGATCGCAAAGCCTCTTCATCGGTGGCACTCATGAAAATCCCTCTTCCGCTTGCAAACAAATGCGCATGCAAAGGACCGATGCCGGGATAATCCAATCCGGCTGAAATGCTGTGTGGTTCCACCACCTGACCGTCTTCCGTTTGCATGAGAATGCTCTTGCTGCCATGAAGAATTCCGGGTTTTCCTAATGCAGTAGTAGCTGCACTCATGCCTGAGTGAACACCGTGACCGGCTGCTTCTACTGCTACCAGTTTTACCGACAATTCATCCAAGAAATGATAAAAGGCTCCGGCAGCGTTGCTTCCACCACCCACACAAGCAATTACATAGTTGGGTAATTCAGAACCGGTTTGTTCTTTCAATTGAATACGGGTTTCTTCACTGATCACACTTTGGAAACGAGCCACCATATCCGGATAAGGATGCGGTCCTACCACACTTCCAATAATATAATGGGTATCATTCGGATTGTTGATCCAATCACGAATGGCTTCATTGGTCGCATCTTTCAACGTTTTACTACCGCTGGTAGCAGGTACTACTTTTGCTCCAAGCATGCGCATACGCGCTACGTTGGGGGCTTGACGCTCGATGTCTTTCTCACCCATGTACACTATGCACTCAATTCCTTTCAGGGCACATACCGTTGCGGTTGCAACGCCGTGTTGACCGGCACCGGTTTCGGCAATGATGCGCTTCTTTCCCAATCGTTCTGCTAACAGAATTTGTCCGATGGTATTGTTGATTTTATGCGCACCGGTATGGCAGAGGTCTTCGCGTTTCAAATAGACCTTTGCTCCTACCTGCTTACTCAATCGAGCCGCATGATAAAGCGGTGTAGGCCTACCCACATAGTCTTTCAACAAACTGCGGAAAGCAGCATTGAACGCGGGATCACTCATGATCTCTAAATATTGGGCCTGCAATTCTTCCACATTGCGGTGCAACATTTCAGGAATGTAGGCGCCGCCAAAATCGCCGTAGTAGCCGTAATCGTTCGGATGTGTGTATCCTGAAGCGGCTGCCTCCGGTGAACCAATCAAAGGATGTAACTCCATTGTGCTCATGATAGCTTGTTTATAATGTTCACTGAGAAACTATATTCCCAGTATTTTTTGTGCGAAATTTTTAACCATATCCAGGTCTTTTACTCCCGGACTTGATTCGAACTTGCTATTAATGTCGATGGCAAACAACGCCTTCGACACTTCTTCTTTCGTAAAATCTTTGAGGGCTTCCTCATCATTGGGTTCAATCCCACCGCTCAAAAAGAAGGGCTTTCCGATCACATTGTCTTTCAGCATCTGCCAATCGAACTTTTTACCGGTTCCACCGTAACCTGCGCCCATGGTATCGAACATGAACATGTCGCAAACATCCATATAAGGACGAATCATCCATTGAGGACTATCGTTTTCGCTCATGCGAAATGCTTTCACTACCGAAACATAGTCTGCAATTTTCTCACAGTATTTCGGACTTTCATCGCCGTGCAATTGAACCATGTGCAATCGGCATTCGTCTACCATGTGTAAGACCTCTTCAATAGGGGCGTTTACAAAAACACCCACTTTGTTGATGGAGTTCTCTTTACGAAGCTGTGTCGTTGTCATGTGTTTGAACACATAACGAGGACTTTTCGGGTAAAAAATGAATCCGGCAAACGTTACCCCGAAAGAAGCGAGTTGAGCTACTTGCTCGGGTTGTGTCATGCCGCAAACTTTAATTCTCATACCGGTTTGATTTTAAGTGTTTTGCTTGTTCTGGTCCGGCAATCGTTTAAGCAAGCTTCAGCTTTTCTACAAAAGCTTTGAAAGCTTCTCCGGGGTCGGGTTCTTTCATGAAATTCTCGCCAATAAGAAATCCTTTGAAACCTTCGTCCCTAAAGCGCTTGATTGTGTCAATATCGCTAATGCCACTTTCAGCCACTTTTATTTTTGTGTCGGGAATTTGCTTTGCCATGCGCAAACTCCTTTCAATATCTACTTCAAATGTTTTCAGATTTCGGTTGTTGATGCCGATGATATCGGTAGCATCACAAATATGACCGAGTTCTTCTTCATCGTGCAATTCTAACAGCACCGACAATTCCAAACTCTTCGCGTATTCTGCCAAACTCTTTACTTCTGCTGGACTTAAACAAGCCGCGATCAACAAAATGACATCTGCACCAAAAGCTCGAGCTTCAGCAATTTGCCAAGGGTCTACGATAAAGTCTTTGCGTAGAATGGGAATATCCGAAATCACTTTTGCTTGAATGAGGTCATCGAGGTCGCCACCGAAGAAAGGTTCATCGGTGAGAACCGAAGCGGCTGCGGCTCCGAAATCGTTATAAGAACGCAACACCTTTTCTACTTCCAATTCTTTGGGTTTGAACCATCCCTTAGAAGGACTTTTGCGTTTGAACTCGGCAATGATACCGGTGCTTCCGGGGGCCTCCAAGGATTCGCGGAGCGATCGGGTGCTGAACTTCCAGAAAAACCCGTCGCGTTCAAAACGCTCCACCGGGCTTTTGGGCTTAAACTGTTCTATTTCCAATCGCTTGGAAGCGATGATCTTATCTAGAATGGTGCTCATTGCAGGGCTATTAATTTTTGTAATGACTGAAAGGCTGCTCCACTTTCCAAACTCACAACGGCTGCATTATAGGCCTCGTCGTAATTCTTATAATTTCCGGTGCTGTGCAAAGCTACGGCAGCATTGGCTAAAACCACGGCATTTTGTGCCCAAGTTCCCGCCCCTTTTAGGATTGTGGAGAACATTTTGGCAGACTCCTCTACCGTTCCTCCGCCATAGATATCGGTCTGTAAAACCATTCTCTTTCCTAGTTGTTCGGGCGTTTTCACTTGTTCGCCTTTATTGGTAATGATTTTGGTATCGTTCGTGAGGGAAATTTCATCGTATCCATCCAGGCTGTGGATGATGGTAAAGGCTTTTCCCGTCTGTTGCAATAGGTAGTTGTAAATACGGGCCATTTCTAAATTATAGACCCCTACCAATTGAAAATCGGGTTGCGCCGGGTTGACCATTGGCCCCAACATGTTGAAGAAGGTACGCATCCCCAAGTTTTTACGAATGGGTCCTACTGTTTTCAACGCAGGGTGAAAGAGCGGAGCGTGCAAGAAACAAATTCCGGCTTTATCGACTTCCGTTCTGACGCGATCGACATCGTTTTTAAATTTATAGCCCAGTTGTTCCATTACGTTGGATGCACCGCTAATGGAGCTGGCGCCATAGTTACCATGTTTGGCAACCTTCTGACCCGTTCCTGCCACAATGAAACAACTCAAGGTTGAAATATTGAACGTGTTTTTGCCATCGCCGCCGGTGCCTACGATGTCCATCAAGCTATGATCCGGAATAGAAACCGGCACACAGAGGTCTAAAAGCGCATCGCGGAAGCCTTGCAATTCATCAATGGTAATACTGCGCATAAGGTACACCGTCATGAAGGCAGTGATCTCATGTTCGTTGAACACACCTTTGCCAATTTGGGTCAACACCTCACGTGCCTGTTCGCGGCTAAGGGTTCTATGTTCGAAAAGTAATTGTAGAATCTTTTTCATTTGTTCGAATCGTTTTATGCTTTTAACCAGTTGCGCAAGATCACTTCGCCTTTGGGGGTGAGTACTGATTCCGGATGGAATTGAACGCCCCTTACATCATAGGTTTTATGTTGAAGCGCCATGATGAACCCTTGGTCATCGGTAGCGGTGATTTCTAGATTTGTGGGAAATCCTTTTTGATCCACTACCCAGCTATGGTAGCGGCCCACAATTTCGGAAGCTTCCAATCCTTCAAACAAGTGAGGGTCTTTCGGCTTTCCGTTTTCTTGAAGAATGGACACCGGAGTCGCAATTCCGTGATACACGGAACTCAGGTTGGTGAGGTTGCCACCAAAGGCTTGTCCAATTGCCTGATGCCCCAAGCACACGCCCAGAATAGATTTGCTGGCAGCGTATTCTTTGATCAGGGGAAGCAGTAAGCCTGCTTCTTCGGGAATACCGGGTCCGGGCGAAAGAATGATTTTATCGAAAGCGGCTACTTTCTCCAGAGGAATTTGGTCGTTGCGATGCACTTCTACTTTGATGCCCGTGATGTGTTCCACCAAGTGCACCAGGTTGTAGGTAAAAGAATCGTAATTATCGAATACTAATAGTTTCATGAATCTTACTCTAAAATTTAAACAATGGAAGTAGCCAGCTCAATTGCTTTTTTCAAAGCGCCGAGTTTGTTATTGACTTCTTGTAATTCGTTCTCAGGTTTGCTGGCTGCCACAACTCCTGCGCCGGCCTGATAGGTCAACGTATTTTGCTTGCTTAGGAACGTGCGAATCATGATGGCATGATTGCAAGAACCATCGAATCCCATGAAACCAATGCCGCCACCGTAGTAAGAACGAGCCGTGGGTTCGTAGGCATCGATCAATTGCATGGCTTTTATTTTGGGAGCGCCGCTTAAGGTGCCGGCCGGGAAAGTTTTGGCCAATAGTTCAAAAGGATTGCTATTGGGGCGAACTTTTCCCACTACTTCACTCACGAGATGAATAACATGACTGTAATAATGAACCTGACGGTAATGGGCCACTTCTACTTGATCGCAAAGGCGACTCAGATCATTTCTTGCCAAGTCTACCAACATCACATGTTCAGCATTTTCTTTGGCATCGGCCAATAGTCGGGTTGCTTCTTGCTGATCGAGTTCATCATCGCCTGTTCTTTTAAAGGTTCCGGCGATGGGGTGAACAATGGCTTTACCATTTTTGATGATGATTTGAGATTCAGGTGAAGAACCCATCAATTTATAATCTCCATAATCGAAGAAGAAGAGATACGGTGAAGGGTTCACACTGCGAAGGGCGCGGTACACATTGAACTCGTCGCCGGAAAAACCTTGTTGGAAGCGACGGCTGAGTACAATTTGGAACACATCGCCGCGAAGGCAGGAAGCGATTCCTTTCTTCACATTCTCGCGGTATTCTTCGTCGGTTAAGTTGGAAGTCTCCTCGCCACTTAAAGCGAAGGGGAAAGTGGGAATATCGCGGCTGCGGATCAATCGTTCTACGGCATCGAGTTCTGATTCAATACCGGTTATTTGGTTCTCGCAGATAAAGAGTTCATCTTTATAGTGATTGATGGCGATCACGTATTGATAGAGACGGTAGCGCATCAATGGAATTTGTGGGGCCGCGTGTTTCTTGGCATCGAGTTTCACCGCATCGAAAAACGGGATGGCATCGTAGGCGGTATAGCCATAGAGCCCTTGGGCGAAAGCCGCTTCTTTTCCTGCGCCGCTCACTTCGAATCGATTCATGAAGTCGAAGAGCAGCTGAGGAACATCCGCTGCGTTTTTGATGGGCGCTTTTTCGGGAGGCAATCCGGGTAGTTTGAACTCCAGGGTTGCTTCCGAGCTGATTTCCATACCGGCGATGGCGTTGATGCCAATAAAGGACCAGCTATTGTCGGCCGTATGGTGGTCGGAGCTCTCGAGTAAGATGGTATCGCGAAAACGATCGCGAAGGCGGAGGTAGATGCCCACCGGGGTGAACACATCTGCCAATAATTTTTTGCAACTGGTGCGAATAGAAATTTTCTTCATAACTGATGCAAATCGGTTGATTCAGTACCAAATAAAAAGCCCCGCTGGTATGCGGGGCTCCACTATGGTTAAACAGTATGCAATAGCATTACAGGCCCCGTTTGAGCTTAGTATGCCACCACCACTGATTTTGACTGAAATGATTCATGCAGCGAATATCGGAAATTCGATGGAAATCAAAAAATAATTGTTTTTGGGGGATTCTATAGAACGATTTACCTCTCTGAGGTCATTCCGTACAACATTCACACCATCCGTCGTTGAACAGTTTAACGAAGACGATAAAACCGTGGTCAAAAAACTTATCGATGCTTTTATTGTGAAAAAACAACTCCAGTTGATGGCTTCCTGAGTTCTGGTAATGCATCATAGACAATACAGCCCGGCAATGCCGGGCTGTATTGTCTATTGATACGACTCAATAAAAATTGTTATTTATAAAATCTCTCCTTTTCCAAATAATCAATTTGCATTCTATACCCTGTTATCGTATCTATCGGTTGCCTCAAAGGAATCAGCTTTTCCTCCTGTCTAAGGAAAACAAATGAAGATTCTAGCAACTGCTTATACTTAAGCCTCAAAGTATCACCAGATATTTCCCAACTCCCTGAATAGCGTTCAGACTTTTGCTTAACTAACGCTTTTGAATTGATTGAGTAAATATTAAACACGTAAGACCCATCATCGGACATTATCAATTCCCATTTCCTATCAACAGCGTTAAGACCCGAACAAATTTGCTTATGACATCTGTAAGTCTCTTGCCCAAAAAGGGTTACAGGCAAACTCAAAATAAAAATCTTTAATAGGGTAATCATAGTTTATATTTTTAATTTCTAACAATAATCACGCCGCTAGTTGGCATTCTTACATTACTCAATTCCGTTGCTTGAACCAGTGGGTTTCGTCGCATAGCTTGAGTAATTTGAGGAATAGCATTTTGAAGCATTTGTAACGAGCCCTGTGTCATCGGAACATAATTAGACCCATTAAAAGGCAAAGAAGTATATGATAGCCTTTGGCCCCAATTTGGCCCTAATTCCGACCGGATTTTATTTCCGAGCTGATCGGGTGCATCTATTACTCCGAAAGAACTTAAGGTGTTAACTCCATGCCCAAAGTTACCGTGGAGAAATGTGTGGCCAAGCTCATGGAGGGCAGTCATCCCAGCTCCAAAAGTCAAACTGTTAAGATCTTTGGAGGTGCCGTCAACGTTAGCACCAATTTCAGCAGGGTTTAACCGAACTGCACCCAATTTTGGATCTTTGATATCCAATGTTTGAGAAGATATTTGCCCATTAAAATCAATATATACAGTCCCGTCAGACTTTATCAGATTAAGAACTTCTTGCCTAGCTGTTTTACTAATTCCCTTATTTGTAGCTACACCTCCATTCACCAGATTGCCGTCTTTATCCAAGCTCAATTTCAATCCTGTTATTTTACTCCATTCTTTTACCAAACCATTAACTAAGTCTTTCCCGTTGTACTCCTTACCATTGACCTTTATTACAGCATCAGTCATCGTTCCAATACGCCCCGTATCACCCAAAATATCATTTATCAAAATAGGGTTATTGTTCATCGCAGAGTATAAACTCTGTGTCTCTGTTGGTTTGGGGTCAATTTGCCAGAACCTACCTAACTGAGGATCATGAGAACGATAAAAACTTTCATAAAGATTAAGATCAAAATCGCTATTGAGCTCGTAGCCGTTGTACTTGTATTTATTCTCAGGATTTCCAACGGCTGCTGCTTTCGAACTGATGCCCGCCATCGTAAGTCCAAACGGATAATAATGCGTCTCTTCAGTAATTGCTCCAGAATAATGCTTCACACTCATATTATCAAAAAACACATCCCAACCAGGTGTTTCATTGTTTACATAAATATACAAATATCCATTCTTGGTTATCGGAATTCCTGTGTAAGCCAGGGTATTTAACACATTGCTGGCATAATTTCCAACTGCCAACGCACCGCTTTGAGGATAACTGCTCACATACTGGAACTGTTCATCCAGTAGTATCCAATTGAGATATGCTTTTGGCTTGTTTGCGACTATTGGATTATTACTACCGATAAAGCTATTCAATGCTCCCAAAAGCGGACTAGTACTTGTATTGCTCAGTTGATCTAGTGTACCTTTTGCCCCTCCCGTCAATCCGAAAGCACCATTTGCCAGAGCATTTAGAACGTCATTCACAGAGTTATTGGGTGAGGCGTATGTTTGGTCTTTGTAAAAGGCCTTAACAGCCACATCGATCACATCACCACTCATCACTTTTAATACAATAGCCGCCCCTACTTTTTGCCCACTTCCATTCAAACGCATCAAAGAATCATTGGGATTGGTAGTGGCGTCTACCGGATAACCAGATACGGCAGATTTAGGATAGTTACTTGCTTGTAAATTATAGAAAAGCTTGTTTTCATTGGTTCGATAAGAGGCTTCCATTGTTGCTATATATTGCGCCGTATCGGTTTGTTCAGTGAGTACCATGCGTACATTACCCAAATGGTCTTTCAAAAAATAGTCGTATTCAAAGCTATTGGCTGAGCTCCCATTTAGGTAGAACCTTTTTGCCCAACGAATCCTTCCTTCTTCATGACCCAGAAACTGCAAGGTGTCGTTCTGATAAACAAACCCATTCAAGTAAGTGGTTGTAGTAGTGAGGGTAGGTTTTACAGTTGTGTCAACAGTTACCTTTTTTAATTTATTACCCGACCAATCGTAGGTGTAAGTAATGGACCCCTTGCCAGTTACCGTGATGATCTCTGGTAGATTCAACTGGTTGTATGAAATAT
>DGDD01000155.1 GCA_002385265.1 Chitinophagaceae bacterium UBA3961 | reverse complement strand
GATTCTGTGCCGTTAAGTGGGGTAAAGAGAACAGATTGGGCATCCCTTATTACTTATTGAATCCCTTCACAAAAGTATATTATGTAGCTGCGGAAGAAACAATGAAAGGAAGTTGGATCAGTCGATTGTTTACTTTGGCAGGTGCGCTCACTGTTAAAAGAACTTGGAGAGCCGAGGGACAAGAAGTTAGAAGAACGCTTGATCCTTCAGACACTCGTAAAATTCAAAGAGCCTTGTCTGATAATTGGGTGATCACGTTTCCTCAAGGAACAACCAAACCCTTTGCCCCCGGAAGAAAGGGAACGGCTTTTATCATCAAGGAAAACAGACCGATAGTAGTGCCGGTTGTTATTAGTGGATTTTGGAGAGCTTTCAATAAGAAGGGTTTGAAGTTCAAAAAGAAAGGAGTGGTGCTTTCTGTTACTTTCAAAGCACCTCTTGAGATAGACTACGATGCTCCAACGGATCAAATTTTAGATCAAGTAATGGATGCAATTGAGCAAAGTAAGGAACACATGATGAAAGGGCCGCATCATTGGCTCAAAATTGACAAATAATAACGCTGTTTTGCCACGCAATTAAACTTCAATTGGGCATCAGTATGAAACTTTTTGTTGCGATCTTTTTAAGCTTGATTCCGTGCTGGTGTTTTTCGCAAGCATCGGTGTTTGGTACTGTGTTAGAAGAAACCACGGGGCAACCTCTCTCCAAAGCCAGCGTTTACATCAACAATTCTACTATCGGTACTACCACCAATGATTCCGGCTTCTTTGATCTCAAGAAAATCAATCCGGGTTTTTACGATATTGTTGTTAGTTATGTTGGATACAATCCTGTTGTGTACCGCCTGCAAATTCAAAGTAAGGATTTCAGGATCACGTTTCGACTTCAAAAAAAGCAGAATGAGCTACGCAATATTGTAGTAACCACCAAGCGTGAGAAAGCGGAGTGGATGCGAATATTTCGTGAGCACTTTTTGGGAGTTACACAGGCCGCCAATAATTGCAGTATTTTGAATGAAGATGAAGTATTGTTCGAAGAAGGAGATACAAAAAAAGAAATTAGAGCTTTTAGTGCGGTGCCTTTGGAAGTAGTGAATGAGGAATTGGGCTACCTCATACATTTTCAATTAGAGCGGTTTTCGTATGATCCTGTAACGCAAAAAGTATACTTCTACGGGTATACGCGTTTTGAAGATTTGATTGGACGAGATGGGAAAGTAAAACTTAAGTACATTAAGAATAGAGAGCGCTACTACAAAGGAAGCACGATGAATTTCTACCACTCGCTGCTCGATAAAAACCTGGCTTTAAATCATTTTTCTGTTTTCGATCAAAATAGCAAAGCGTTCACAGAAGAATCCTTGAAAACGCTGTTGGTGCAAGATAGTACCGCAGGTTTGAATGTGTATCGACTGAACATTGCAAACTACTTGGAAATTCGATATTCCGGTATTCTTTATGGATCGGGTTATTTGGCAAGGCGTCAACCGTTTTCAGGTATGGGAGGACGCATCTTTACGGCTAAAATTCGAATGGTAGAACCACCGGCTTTTTTAGATCAACAAGGAGGCCTCGCCAATCCCCTTGCAGTTATGTATGAAGGATATTGGGGATTTGAACGCGTTGCTAATATGCTTCCGGTAGACTATCGGCCTGCTAAATAAGCTTTGATTATTTAGTGAACAAGGCTTTTAATTCATCTGCTTCCGAGGGTTTCATTTTCCCTCCAAGTATCAAACGAACTTGACGACGGCGCAAAGCACCTTCAAACAATGTTTTCTCTACCTCTGTCTCCGGAATAATAGGTGCCACTTTTCGGGGCTTTCCGTTGGGATCAAGTGAAACGAAGGTAAAATAAGCTTCATTGCTCTTGTATTTGTATTGATGTACCACATCTTCACCCCAAATTTGGAGATGTACTTCCATGGAGGAATTGAAGGCGCGGGAAACTTTGGCTTCAATGTGTACCACATTGCCCAATTTGATGGGAGCTTCGAATGAAATGTTATCAACAGAGGCTGTAACCACGGGAGCATTGCAATGCTTCATGGCGGCTAGGGCTGCAGCAATGTCCATCCAATACATCAATCGTCCACCCATAAGATTGCCAAATGTATTGGTATCGTTTGGGAGCACTAATTCAGTCATAACCACATGCGACTCTTTTGCCGTTTTTGCCACTTGATCCATTGAATAAAATTTTTGCAAAGATACTGGTTGCGTCCTAATTTGAAAGAACCAGTTTGATTAGTAGGAAACCACTAGTGAATACTAGAAAAAGCCCGAATTCGTTAGTTTTTATGTGATGAAAGCTGCAATTAGAACAGGTATGTTGGTGGTTTTTATAACCACTATTTTACAGTCGTGTGAGAATGATAACTCGTGTGAATCCTGTCAAACTCCCTTTATCGGTGCGCAAATAAAATGGACCGGTTCTTTGTTGAATGGCGGTTGCGATTGGGTACTTGTGGTAGACAATATGGGCTCTTATCGTGCCATTAATTTACCCGAGCATTATCAGAAAGATTCCCTGCGTGTAAAACTTCGATATGAGTTGATGACGCAATCGTTCAAATGCGGCAATGCTGCTTTAGCCTATCCTTATATTCGGATTCTCGCGATTCAATAAATTGGTACTATTAAGAGATGATTGTTCTCTCCATCTTGTTTAAAAAGTTTTGGTCAATATCAGCTCCGATTCCTGCTTTTTCCGGAAGTTCCAAAAAGTAATTGTTGTAAACGGCACCACCTAATACGGGGTCGGCCAAATGACCCAATAAGCAAGTATCCAAATCGTAGAATTTGATGCCATCATGACTCATAGCGAGATGCACTTTTGCTGTAAGAGCCATTCTGCTTTCAACCATTCCGCCAAGCATGCATGGAACATTGCGTTCTTTGCAGGCATCCGCAATTCTGATTGCTTCACGAATGCCACCCGATTTTGCGAGTTTAATGTTTACATAATCGCAGGCATTCGCTTCAATTAATCGAATCGCATCTCTGTGATCGAATACACTTTCATCGGCCATTATTTTAATAGGAGAGAGTGATTTCAATTTGGGCAAAAGAGGATCGTTGTAACGCCTCATGGGTTGTTCGCAGTATTGAATATCATAAGCAGCAATTTCTGTTAATGCGTAGAGCGCGTCGTCAAAAGTCCAGCCTTGATTGGCATCTATCCTTAACTGAATATCGGGTTCTACTGCTTCTCGAATTAGTTTCATTCTAAGAACGTCTTCCTTGGCATTTTTGCCAAGTTTGACTTTTATGATCTTGACACCATCTTTTACATATTTAACAGCGGTATTTGCCATTTTTTGCGGTTCTGCAATTCCGATGGTAAGATCGGTTTGGATGGTTTTTCGTTGTCCGCCAAGAAATTGATAAAGAGGCAAATTGGCTGCTTTTGAGCTGATGTCATAAAACGCCATATCAAAGGCGCTCTTGATTGAAGTGTTGTTTGAAATATAGTCGTCTAGTAGTTTTAAGCACTGTTCTATTTCAAGCGGGTTCCAACCTCGCAGCATTCTTGCAAAATCTTTGGCTACTTCGTAACAGGTGTTTTGCGTTTCCCCAACGAGCATAGGAAAGGCTGAACATTCACCTACACCTGTGATTCCTTCGTTCGTGTGAATTCTGATGAATATATTCTGAGTATAATAGGAGGTTTCTGTGGCGATCACAAAGGGTTCCATTGGGATCGTTAATTTGTAAATTTCCGTGCTTGTAATTTTCATTTGAACTAGAATAGATTTGGAAAATACTAAAAAAACGGAAGAGTAAGAGATAGTTTAGTTGCTTTAGCCTATTTCTTATCATATCTCAAATAATCGATATTTGTTTAATCCAATGTTAACAATTGTTTTCAGTGAAAATATTACCGTAACTTTTGAGTAGAAAATTAACTCCATGAAATACATGCTCCTCTTATTTGTAACGCTTTCTGTTTTTCACAATGCCAAGGCACAGGAAGATAGTGTTGATTTGACCGGCACCTGGGTTGGAAATTTAAAAGCCAATGGCAATTTTAGCGGGTTGGATCGAAACTATGTAATGACTTGGGAATTGGTTCAAGTGGAGCGTGAAGTATATGGTATTGTATATTTTTTCCCTCAAGACACGAAGGATGGTGATAAGGCCAATTGCTGGTACACCTGGTACGGGAAAATGGGTAAAAAGCAATCATTTCCGTTCTCGTTTATTCAAGGCCGTTATATAGATGGAATGGGTACTACGAATTGTTATCAGTTTAAAGTGGAATTGAATGATACGGGTGATGTAGCTTCATTAAAGGGTATTTGGTTCTCTAATTTTGAGAGCCTGAACACTTTGGAGAAGCCCAATGGGAGCTTTGTGATGCAAAAGCGGAGTAACCACGTGTCAGACCAGCTCTGGTTAAAGCGACGTGAAAAAGCAATTCTAGATAAAATTAATCGGCAATAGCAGAAGCAGAATCTAACAAACGTTTTTTTGTATCATAGATTCGGTTAAATTTGCGCCATATTGGTAGCAGATATGAGTCAAACAAATCTAGGTACAATTTCTTTCGACAATACCGAGAATGCATTCGCATATAAATCGGACAAATCTCTCAAGCAGGCCCATTTTTTGTTTTCATCAATGAGCTATGCTAGTTTGGTACGTTGGGGTACTAAAATTACTCCCTGGGCTATCAAGATCGGTCTTCCCATTCAGGGAATTATCCGCAGCACCATCTTCAAACAATTTGTAGGAGGAGAAACACTTGAGGAAACTGCTTCAGTTGCTAAAACTTTGGGTGATTATAAAGTTCAGGTGATATTGGACTATGGGGTAGAAGGCGGCGAAGACGGGGAAGCCGGATTTGATCATTCTTGCGAGGAATTCATCAAAGTGATCAACTACGCTGCAACTCAACCGAATATTCCTTTTATGAGTATCAAAGTAACCGGATTGGCACGCTTTGGACTTTTGGAGAAATTGGATCAATCGGTACATTCCCATGCAGGTAGTTTGATGAAGCGCTATGCAAAGGCATTGGAAGGTTTGAGTGCCGAAGAACAAGCAGAGTGGCAAAGAGTAAGCGCTCGGTTGCAAAAAATATGTGCTACTGCGGCAGAAAAGAATGTTGGAGTGTTGGTGGATGCAGAGGAAACTTGGATTCAAGATCCGGTAGACGTACTAACCATCTTGATGATGGAACAATACAACAAAACAAAAGCAGTTGTTTACAATACCTATCAACTGTACCGCCACGATCGCTTGAAATTCTTGGAGGATTCTCATGAAGCGGCCGTTATTCGCAATTTTATTTTAGGAGCGAAACTGGTTCGTGGTGCTTACATGGAAAAAGAAAGAGCAAGAGCGCAACAACTCAACTATGCTTCTCCCATTCAACCAAGCAAAGAGGCTTCGGATCGCGATTACAATGCCGGGGTGCGTTTCTCTATTGAGAACCTCGACCGAATTGCGGTAATTGTGGCTTCTCACAATGAATACAGTAATTTACTGACTACTCAATTGATGGACGAAAAGGGCATTCCCCACAACCACTCTCATGTCCATTTTTCTCAATTATATGGAATGAGTGATAACATCACCTTCAATTTGGCAAACGCCGGCTTTTCTGTGAGCAAATACCTACCATTCGGACCTATCAAAGACGTGATACCTTACCTAATGCGCAGGGCTCAGGAAAATAGCAGTGTAGCCGGACAAACAGGCCGAGAATTAGGCTTGATTAAGAAAGAGTTAGAGCGCAGAAAAAGCAAAAAAGCTTGATTCTATTTCAAAGAAATTATTAAGAAGGTCGCTTCCAATTGTTAATTACTTTTTACTCCAAAAATCTACTTTGGGTTTAATTTGCAGGCATGAAACAGTATCATGACCTGCTCCGCCATATTTTGGATACCGGCGTCCAAAAACATGACCGTACCGGTACCGGAACCATCAGTTGTTTTGGCTATCAAATGCGCTTCGATTTGAAAGAGGGGTTTCCTTTGGTGACTACTAAAAAAGTGCATTTAAAGAGCATTATTCATGAATTGCTATGGTTCTTGAAAGGCGAAACCAATATCCAGTATTTGAAAGAAAATGGAGTGAGTATTTGGGATGAGTGGGCGGACGAGAATGGTGAGCTTGGACCCGTTTATGGCAAGCAGTGGAGAAGTTGGGAAGGTGCCAATGGAGTTCTGGTGGATCAAGTAAAAGATCTGATTGATCAAATTAAAAAGAACCCAGACAGTCGTCGTCTTATCATTAGTGCATGGAATGTTGCAGAGTTGCCGAAAATGGCATTGATGCCTTGCCACAGTTTGTTTCAGTTTTATGTTGCCAATGGCGAATTGAGTTGTCAATTGTATCAAAGAAGTGCCGATGTGTTTTTAGGCGTGCCCTTTAACATTGCATCGTATGCTTTGCTTACTTTGATGGTTGCGCAAGTATGCAATTTGAAACCAGGCAGCTTTGTACATAGTTTTGGAGATGTTCATATTTATAACAATCACATTGATCAAGTGAATCTTCAATTGAGTCGAGAACCATTTCCCTTACCAACTATGAAATTGAATCCGGATGTAAAAGACATCTTCGGTTTCAAGTTTGAAGATTTTACCTTAGAGAATTATCAGTCACATCCGGGAATCAAAGCTCCGGTAGCAGTTTAAAACCCAATAGCATGGTAGTTTCGATAGTAGTGGCCGTTTCAGAAAATTTAGCAATTGGAAAAGACAATCAGTTGTTATGGCACTTGCCTAACGACATGAAATTCTTCAAGAATACCACTTGGGCGATGCCTGTGATTATGGGTCGGAAAACCTTTGAAAGTCTCGGAAAACCTTTGAACGGCAGAACCAATATTGTGATTACTCGTAATGAAGATTGGAAACAGGAAGGTGTTTTGGTTGCTAAAAGTTTGGAGCAAGCCATTGAATTAGCTAAAACGGTAGATGCAAAAGAAGCCTATGTAATTGGCGGGGGAGAAATTTACAAGCAAGCTTTACCTTACTGTAACAAACTTTATATTACTAAAGTACATACTCAAATAGATGGAGACACTTATTTTCCAAAAATAAGTGAGCATGAATGGGAGCGTGTGTCGCTGCTCGATTTTAAGGCCGATGCCAAACACAAATGGGATTATAGTTTTGAAATTTGGAACCGAATAATGTAAGCAATGTATTATTAAATAATTTAATAATTTTTAATTGTTAATTTATTGATTATCTTGTTGTTCCAATTTCAAAACCAGTTTTATTATTCTTGTGTATTCAAAAACACAGTTAGCACTCAAGTATATTCAATATCTATTCACCGCGTCTAATGGCAAAGGACACGGTACGCATTCCCCTTTTGTCTACGATTTTATAGAAAAAATATTAATTGATCGCACTCCTTATAAAGCCTACGAAACTGTTGAGTTATTAAGAACTCAATTGAAGCAGGAAGAAGAATTATTGGAAGTGGAAGATTTCGGAGCAGGCTCTGCTTATGAATCGGTAAAAACCAGATCCGTTTCTTCCATTGCTGCCAGGGCAGCCAAGCCCCGAAAATTCGGACAATTGTTGTTTCGCATTGTTCAATACTACAAACCCAATCACATTATTGAACTGGGCACTTCACTTGGAATCACTACTTCCTACCTAGCTTTGGCTAATCCTGATGGTTTGATTCATACTTTAGAGGGGGCAGAGTTGATTGCCAAAAAAGCCGAAGAAGACATCAAGTTGCTCGGAATAGAGAATGTACGTATCATTAAAGGCAATTTTGACGTTACACTGCAGCGGGTTCTAGCAATGATGCCGGTGGTAGACATGGCATTTATAGATGGCAATCATCGAAAAGAGCCAACGCTCCGGTATTTTGAGGCGCTCTTGCAAAAAAGGTCTGAAACCTCAATTTTTATTTTTGACGATATTCACTGGAGTAAAGAGATGGAGGAAGCTTGGGAAGAAATCAAAAAACACGAAGGTGTGATGTTGACAGTGGATTTGTTCTTTGTGGGGATCGTTTTTTTTAGTCCGGCGTTTAAGGTGAAACAAGATTTTACGGTACGCTTTTAAAAATTGGTACCTTCGATTGGATCTTACGAATACGAATTAACTATCATTTTATATTATGATTATTGGCGTTCTAAAGGAGCCTGCTCCTGAAACCAGGGTATCGCTCTTACCGGAAGGCGTTGCTTCGCTTACCAAAAAAGGCATTGAAGTGTGGGTTGAAAAAGATGCCGGTGTTACTGCATCAGCAACTGACGAAGATTATTCTAAAGTAGGTGCAAGTGTAAAATCGGCTTCTGAAATTCTACAATCGGCCGAGATTGTATTAGCCATTCAAACTCCTGCTGTAGCGGCTTGGCCTAATAAGGCTACTGTATGGGTAGGGGTGTATCAGCCATTGTATCAGCAAACAGTGATGAAAGATTGGGCCGCAAGTGGAAATACTGTTTTTAGTTTAGACATGTTGCCGCGTACTACACGTGCTCAAAGCATGGATGTGCTCAGTTCTCAAGCCAACATTGCCGGTTACAAAGCAGTGCTTACGGCTGCGGGAATGTATCCTCGTTATTTCCCTATGTTCATGACCGCTGCCGGGAGTATTGCTCCGGCAAAAGTGTTGATATTAGGAGCGGGTGTGGCGGGATTGCAAGCTATTGCAACGGCCAAACGCTTGGGTGCGGTAGTAGAAGTATTTGATACCCGTCCGGCAGTAAAAGAAGAAGTGATGAGTTTGGGTGCCAAGTTCGTAGAAGTAGAAGGTGCGGCAGATGCAAGTAAAGCAGGAGGATATGCTGTTGAACAATCGGAAGATTTCTTAAAACGTCAGAAGGCAAAAATTGCTGAAAGCATTGCGAAAGCTGATATTGTTATTACAACGGCTCAGATACCGGGTAAGAAAGCGCCGATTTTGATCACACAGGAGATGATTGAAGCAATGAGAAAAGGAAGTGTGATCATTGATATTGCTGCGGCCACCGGCGGAAACACAGAATTGACGAAGAACAATGAAACCATTGTTCATAAGGGAGTTTCCATTTATGGCAACTCTGCGCTACCTGCTACAATGCCTTCAGACGCCAGTAAATTATATGGTAAGAACATCACCAATTTCTTGCAACTGATTATTACCAAAGAAAATGCGTTGAATTTGAATTGGGAGGATGATCTGGTGAAAGGCTCTTGCGTGAACTTTGGAGGCGAAGTAGTGCACGAACGTGTAAAATAATTAACGAATTACAATAGCAAAATATGGAGCAAGTACTTAATTGGATCAGTCAGCATCAAGAAATGATCTATATCGTGATCCTAATGATTTTCGTTGGGATCGAAATCATTGGAAGAGTTCCAAGTGTATTGCATACTCCTTTAATGAGTGGTGCAAACGCCATTCACGGAGTGGTGATCATTGGAGCCATCATTGTAATGGGGAAAGCGGAATCTGATAACTATATCGCGCTTATTCTAGGGTTACTGGCGGTTGTGCTGGGAACGCTGAATGTAGTAGGCGGATTTGTAGTAACAGATCGCATGCTAGAGATGTTCAAGAAAAAGAAATAACCATTACCGTTAGTACTCATTTTAATTTAGAATTATTATGGAATTTTCAATATTAACCCTTTGCTACCTCATCGGATCAGTAACCTTTATTGTAGGGTTGAAGATGCTATCGAATCCGGCTTCTGCCCGTAAAGGAAATTTGGTAGCAGCTGTGGGAATGACGATTGCAATTTTAGGAACTATTTTCTTATATAAGGACTCGGAAACCGGTCAGCCCCTCGGAAACTATCCTTGGATTTTCGGTGGTTTGATCATTGGCGCCATTGTAGGAACATTGGCAGCCAAGCGCGTTAAGATGACGGCCATGCCGGAAATGGTGAGCTTGTTCAATGGTATGGGAGGCGCTTGTGCGGCGCTGATTTCATTGATTGAGTTCAACCACCTTTCCCATGAGCTTGAAATTAATATGGATGGATGGCCTTCCGGAAAATTACTGATCATTTTACTCGGACTTATCATTGGTTCTGTTTCGTTCGCAGGTTCTATCATTGCTTGGGGAAAGTTGAATGGGTCTATAAAAGACTTTTCATTTAAAGGACAGCATATCTTCAATATTGTATTATTGTTAGTGATCCTTGGTTTGGCGGCTTATTTGATAGTTGTACCTACAACATCGGCGCTCCTTGTATTTTACATCATTTTTGCACTTTCTCTTTTATATGGAGTGTTCTTTGTATTTCCAATTGGCGGAGCAGATATGCCGGTTGTAATATCATTGTTGAACTCCTTTACCGGTGTGGCTGCGGCTTGCGGTGGTTTCTTGTACGACAATAAAGTTATGCTAACCGGTGGTATCCTTGTGGGAGCAGCCGGTACGCTATTAACGATATTGATGTGTAAGGCTATGAATCGTTCTTTAAAAAATGTATTGATCGGTTCATTTGGTGCAACAGCATCGGGTGG
The DNA here is from genome assembly GCA_002385265.1 of Chitinophagaceae bacterium UBA3961. Taxonomy (GTDB): domain Bacteria; phylum Bacteroidota; class Bacteroidia; order Chitinophagales; family Chitinophagaceae; genus Endoryza; species Endoryza foliicola. The sequence goes on along the minus strand of DGDD01000155.1, from coordinate 43,620 downwards.
TGGCCAAAGCAGTGCCAGTGGAGGTACTTACAAAGAAATTAGTTTGAGCGATACAGCCGTGGTGATGAGTTATGCATCCAGAGTGATGATTGTTCCCGGTTACGGATTAGCGGTAGCACAAGCCCAGCATGCTTGTCATGAACTGGAAAAATTATTGACTGAAAAGGGAGTGGAAGTAAGTTATGCCATTCATCCGGTAGCAGGACGCATGCCCGGGCACATGAACGTATTGTTGGCAGAAGCGGATGTGAGTTACGACAAACTGATGGAAATGGAGCAAGCCAATGATCTTTTCGCCAACACAGATGTTGTGTTAGTATTGGGTGCAAATGACGTGGTGAACCCTGCTGCAAAATCGGATCCTGCTTCGCCTATCTATGGAATGCCAATTTTAGATGTGGAAGCTGCCAAACATTGCATCATCAATAAAAGAAGTATGAAACCCGGCTATGCAGGTATTGAAAACGAGTTGTTCTTCCGTCCTAAATCATCAATGTTATTTGGAGATGCCAAGAAAGTTTTGCAGGATTTAATTGCTGAAATAAAGAGCTTGTAGGCGCGGTATTTTGTACCTTCGCGCCATGTTAGAACCTTCACAAAATGTATTGCCTCAAGGCTTGATTCAATCTTTAAAAGGGTTGACAGGATTTGATGAAGCAGCATTTGTGAAGGTTCATTCTTTTGGGGCTACTGATGTGCATTCTATTCGTTTGAATCCGCTTAAACCTTGTATCAATTTGGAACAAAGTTTAGCAGATTCCTTACATGCGAATGGTGTAGTACCTCCTCCTCGTATAACCATGCAATCCATTCCGTGGGAATCGCAGGGTTATTATTTGAACGAACGTCCTTTCTATACTTTCGACCCCTTGTTTCATGCAGGTTCTTATTATGTTCAGGAAGCATCCAGTATGTTTCTGGGCTGGGCATTGAAACAGTTGATCGATTCCAACGCGTCGATTCGTGCGTTGGATTTGTGTGCTGCTCCCGGTGGAAAAACAACCTTGCTTCAATCGTACCTTAATAATCAATCGGTATTGGTGGCCAATGAAGTGATCAAGTCGAGAGCTGCCATTCTCCAAGAAAACATAACCAAGTGGGGAGCTGAGAATGTGATAGTAACCAATAACGACCCTCAACATTTCAAAAAAATGGAAGGGTATTTCGATTTAATTGTGGTAGATGCCCCTTGTAGCGGAAGTGGATTGTTTCGAAGAGACCCTGATGCTATTAAGGAATGGAGTGAGGATGCGGTTCAATTGTGTAGTCAACGACAGCAACGTATTTTGAGTGATATTCTTCCTTCGCTTAAGGAGAATGGCTGCTTGATCTATTCTACCTGTTCCTATTCAAAAGAAGAAGACGAAGCAATTTGTGATTGGTTGTTAGAGGAAATGAATTGCGAAAATGTACCATTGGAGGTTCCAAGCAATTGGGGAGTGGTTACAACAGAATCGGGTAGGGGTGCCAAAGGATACCGTTTTTGGCCTGATAAGGTTCAAGGCGAGGGCTTGTTCTTAGCATGTTTTCGCTGTAAACAACCTAATTTTTTTACTGAAGGAAAGAAGAAGAAGCCAACAATTGGATTGTCGAAGCAAGAGATCGCCTTGGTTCAGGATTGGGTAAAAGACGCCGGCGAATACGAATATCAAAAAACGGAAGATTTGATTTTGGCCATGACACCTACGGTAGCTGCTGTAGTAGAAGAGCTAAAAAGCGGAGGCCTTTATATTAAACAGGCGGGAATTGCGGTAGGTAAGTCAACCGGAAAAGAAATCATCCCCGATCCGGCGCTGGCATTAAGCGGCTTGAATAGCGAACACACTGTTGTGGTAACGTTAAATCACCGGCAGGCGCTGCAGTATTTGTCGCGGGAGGACATGACCGATTTTTGGCACGATTTTGAAGTTCAAATGGCGTGCGACGGTGATGAAATGCAGACTCAGACGAAGAAGCAAGCACTTCAAGCAAAAAAAGGATGGGCCTTAGTAGCCTATAAGGGAAGGAATTTGGGATGGGTGAAATTGTTAAGTAACCGTTTAAATAACTATTATCCGAAAGAATGGCGCATCTTGAAAAAGCCCGTCTTCTAAATTTTTCGCATCTTTGTATTAACCAGTAATCAGACCTATGTTTCAGATCAAAACCCTTTTCACAATAGCCCTGTTGGTACTTGGAATGGCCGTAAAAAGCCAAGAAAGTTTGATGATTGAAGGTGCAACCGGGGCCTTCTATCTAAACCATAAAGTTGCACCAAAAGAGAATTGGTACAGCATCGGGCGTTTGTTCAATATTTCTCCTAAAGAATTAGCGGCTTATAACAAACTCAACATGACCCAACCATTGAAAATTGGTCAAGAGTTGAAAGTGCCCCTCACGGCTTCCAACTTTGACCAACAAGGTCAATCGGCGGCTGATGAAAGTTTGGTTCCTCTTTATCATAAAGTGAAAGAGAAGGAATGGATGTTTCGGATCAGTACTACTTATAATAAAGTTCCCATCGCCAGTTTAGAGTCTTGGAACCATATCAAAAACGATCAGTTGAAAGCTGGGATGAATGTGGTGGTAGGTTATTTGAAAGTGAAGACCTCATTGAGTGCGTTCTCCGGAAAAGCGGTGAGCCCTGTTGTAGCAAAAGTGGAAACACCTGCGCCGGTAAAGCAAGAGCCGGTAAATACAAAGCCGGAACCACCTGTGAAAACTGAGCCTGCGAAAACCGAGCCTGTGAAAGTAGAACCGGCAGTTGTAAAGAATGATCCACCGAAACAGGTAGTTGAAACAACTCAAGTAAAAACTGTTCCTGCTCCAGTCGTGAATTTGCCAAATACAAAAGGTGGTGCGTTTAAAAGACTCTATGAAGAATCTGGAAAGTCGATAGCCGGTAATGCCGGAGTATTCAAAAGCACTAGCGGGTGGAACGATGGAAAGTATTATGCTTTGATCAATGATGTGCCAGTAGGGACCATTGTTAAGATCAGTTATTCTACTACTAACAAATCGGTGTATGCGAAAGTGTTAGGCCAGTTACCTGAAATGAGAGAGAGTCAAGGATTGTCGGTTCGTTTGAGCGATGCTGCAGCGGCAGAATTAGGAGCTGAGAACGGTAAGTTTTATGTGGAAGTGAAGTATTAAGAAGTTAGAATAATAAATACAGAAGGGATTCACATTTGTGAATCCCTTTTGTATTAGAAATCGTTTGCATCTGATTAACCAGTTGGTCACATTCAGCTAACATCCCGAAAGTTCTTTTGCAAAAATATTTTGCAATGAAATTCTTTACTCGTTGTTTACTATTTCTCTTTCTTTTGATTTCAGGAGGACTAGCTGCTCAAGAAACAACTGCCACTCTCTCAGGTATTGTTACTGATTCAAAAGGTATTCCGGTACACGGAGCCAGTGTTGTTGTTACGTATGAACCAACAGGAATCAAGTCGGCTTCTCAGTCCAATTCAAAAGGGTTGTTTGTAATTCCAAACTTAAAACCGGGAGGACCCTACACCTTGATCATTAGTTTTGTTGGACTCAAAGAAATGAAGTTCGAAAACATTCAACTGAGTTTGGGGTCTAATCCTGAACTGAAATTGGTACTTACGGAAGATTCAAAAGTTTTGAATGAGGTAGTGGTAAGTGGATCGAAGAAAACAGTAAATGCTTCTTTGAGTGTGGGCAAACAGCAATTGAATGTGTTGCCTACCATTGGTAGAAGCTTGGGTGATGTAACCCGCTTGGTTCCTCAATCGAACAATAACTCATTTGCTGGTTCAAACTTTCGTTATAATAACATTACTTTAGATGGAGCCATAAATAACGATGCTATCGGGTTCAGTAATTCATTTGGTGGCGTAAGTGGTGGTGGACAAAGTGGTACGGCCGGTTCAGGAACGCGCACAAACCCTTATAGCATGGATGTGATTCAAGAAGTACAAGTGCAATTAACACCATACGATGTAAAAATTGGAAACTTCACCGGAGGAAGCGTGAATGCGGTTACCAAAAGTGGTACCAATCAATTTCACGGATCTGTTTATGGTTATGGAAGAACACAAGCTTTGGTAGGTAAAAGTGTAGACAGTTTGCACTCTAAAATTGGTTCTGATTTTTACGATTATCAAACAGGGTTTACTATTGGTGGTCCAATTGTAAAGAATAAACTGTTCTTCATCGTTAATACTGAAATTACCAGAAAACAAGAGCCTACTTTTTACAATGCGGGTGATCCGGGTGCGGCTATTAGCATAGCAACTGCTCAATCGATTGTAGACCAGTTGAAAAATAAATATGGATACGATGTGGGTAGCTACGGTAAGTATAAGATATTTACCAACAGCGATAAACTGTTCACTCGATTCGATTGGCATATCAACAATGCCAATAATTTAATGGTGCGCGCCATCTATACAGATGGAAGTGGAAACAACTTGGAGCGAAGTTCCACCAATTTTCAATTTTCTTCAACGGATTTCACGCAGCACACAAAGAATTTAAACCTAGTAGCAGAACTCACTTCCAAGCTTTCTCATCATCTTAACAATGATTTGATCTTAAGTTATATCAATGTTCATGAGTACCGCGATTTCCCGGGAGTATTGGCTCCCTTTATTGATATTGATAATGGTAGAATTTGGGCAGGAACTTGGAGAGAAGCTTCTATTTATAATATGAAGCAGCAAACGGTTGAATTCACCGATAATTTGACGCTAATAAAGGGAATTCATAAGATCACCTTGGGTACCCATAATGAATTTTATAACATTAGTTACGGTTTTGTAAACTCATGGAATGGCCGATGGGAATACAATGGTGGCGTGAATGCCTTTTTGGCCGATAACCCTAGTAGAATAAGAGGTGCTTTTACGATTGACACAAAATTGACGAATACGCGTGAATATCTCTATAACAATCCCCCTAATCCGTATAAGGTGAATTTATTGAGTGCATATGCACAAGATGAAATGACATTAAGTCGTCAGTTTAAACTTACATATGGATTGCGCTTGGATTACTCCTATGTTCCAACACAGCCGGTATTAGACGATGCTGTCAAGAATACTGTTGAGTATATTTCCCAAAGCCCAACTTATAGTCATACAGCGTTTAAAGATTTGAATAACAAATGGCTGGGTAGGCCAAGTTTGTCTCCACGTATTGGATTCCAATATACCCCCAATAACAAGCTCACGATCAGAGGTGGATCGGGCATTTTCACCGGTAGAATTCCCTTTGCTTGGTTAGGCTATGCGTATACTTTGAATGGAACCACCTATGGTAATATTGACTGGAACAATATTGCTTCGGGAACCAAAGTGCCGCTTGCCATTGATCCTGTTGGATTGAAAGACACGGTTACCAAGTACGGCGGTACTTCTAGAAGTTCAACTCATGAAGTTGATTTGATTGATAACAATTTCAAACTCCCAAGAATATGGCGATCCAATATTGCTGTTGACTACAAGTTTGGAAAAGGATTGAAGCTTACCTTGGACGCCTTGTATACAAGAACATTGTATGATGTGAACTTTCAGCAAATTAACTTGAAAGATACCGTCGCTTACTTTACTAATACTCCTCAAATTACAACTCCTGTTTATGTTGGTGGTAAGGTAAACAGTGCTTTTTCTAATGCCTTTTTCTTAACCAATACTACTCAAGGATATCGTTATAATTTGACGGCTCAATTGTCCAAATCAGGTACACCTATTAAAATTGATGCTAACAAGAGCATTCAATACAGTTGGATGATTGGGTACACTTATGGAGAAAGTAAAGATCTTGCTAATGGTATCCGCAACTCATTCCAAAGTAACTATGAGTTGAACCCAACAATTATTCCTGGCAATTCACCTTTAGCATATTCCAACTTCGATGTTCGTCACAGAATTGTTGCCAATGCTTCGGCTGCACTCACTTGGAACAAGTCAAACCAATCGGTTATCAGTATTTTCTATTCAGGAATTTCCGGCAGTCCATATAGCTTGGTATATCAATCAGCTCCTTTCGGTAACGGATCGAACGCGCCCTTACCTTATATTCCTAAAGATGCATCGGATATTCGTTTGGCTGATAATGGCACTTATACAGCTGCTCAACAGTGGAACGACTTGAGTGCATTTATCAATGGCGACTCGTATTTGAAAACTAGAAAAGGTCAATATGCGGAACGCAATGGTTTAAGAACTCCTTGGAACCATGAATTGGATATGAAGTTGATGCACACTATTAAATTCAATAACGAAAAATCGTTGCAATTAAGTTTGGATGTATTCAATGTATTGAATTTGATCAATAATTCTTGGGGACATATTACTTACGTAACCAATGTAAACAACTACACGGTGAACTTCTTGAAGTTTGTTACCGATGCAAACGGAAAGAAACCGGGTGCGCCTTCAACAGGATATCAACCTACATTTAATTTCGTAAAACCAACTACTTCCAATGGTCAGTACTACACCGTTGATCCAATCAACTCGAGATGGCAAGGACAAATTGGAGTGAAGTATATCTTTTAATTGAGCATCACAGTATTCATTTTGTTATTCCCCCCCTGAAGTTCTCTTCGGGGGGCTTTTTTATGCCTTGAATCCTCGAAGAAAATCTTCAGTGGCCATGCGTTTCTTTCCTTCTAACTGAAGTTCTAAAACTTGAACAGCCTGTGTGCCGCAAAAGAAAAACAATCCTGATTTGTCTTCAATACCGAACTGTCCGGGTTCTCCGGTTTTTTCAACAATGCTTGTTTTAAATATCTTAAGCAATTTACCATTGAAGGAAGTGAAAGCCCCCGGAAAGGGAGAGAGTCCACGGATGAGATTGTGTACTTCTTGAGCCGATTTTGTAAAGTCGATCTTACAAGTTTCAGTAAAAATTTTAGGAGCATGTTTTAGTAAGTCGGCGGGATAGCTCGACTGAGGTTTTTCCTGAATACTGCCTTCTGCCAAACCAACAACGGTTTTTACGAGCAAAGCAGCTCCAATGTCTTTCATCCGATCGTGCACCGATCCTGCAGTTTCATCTGCACCAATTGGAAAGGATTCTTGCAATAGAATATCGCCTGTATCAATTTCGTGTTTTAGTTTGAAGGTAGTGACGCCTGTTTCGGCATCGCCATTGATCACGGCCCAATTAATGGGAGCGGCACCGCGGTAACGTGGAAGCAAACTGCCATGGAGGTTGATGGTTCCGAATGGCGGCATGTTCCAAACCAATTCAGGCAGCATTCTGAATGCAACCACAATTTGAAGATCGGCATTGAATGATCTTAATTCTTCAATAAACTCCGGGTTCTTTAATTTTTCCGGTTGCAAAACGGGGATCGCATGGGCTACTGCCGATTTTTTCACGGCACTTTCTTGCAAATGCATCCCTCTTCCGGCCGGTTTATCGGGTGCTGTAACTACTGCAACGATGTTAGCGCCTGCTGCAATCAATGCTTCTAAAGAGGCCACTGCAAAATCGGGTGTGCCCATGAACACGATGCGGAGGTCTTTGAATGCTTTATTGTTCATTGTTTTCGGATACGTTTATTCAAAATCGGGATACAAAAGGTTGCGCTTTCTAATAAGTTTGAAAGCATCGAGGTCTTTTTTCCAAGAGGCACGAATGTCTGCTTCAGGTACTTGATCCTTTATTTGTTTCCAAAGGATATTGTTTCCAGCTAACTTATTGAAAAAGGATTCTTCCATTTTTCCTGATTTGGGTAAAATGAAGAAGGAGTCTTTATTCGGAAATAGCTTGTATGCTTCTATCAACCACTTCAGTTGAATTTGTCGGTTCACTTCTTTCTTAACCTTCTCAGGCGGTGCGGCTAAGTTCCATCCATAACAAGTAACGTTGTAATGTTTCGAGCTTTTAGCTCCTTCATTTGGAACGGGTGTAAAAGCGTATAAATTTTTGGGATAGGAGGGATGTCCAAACACTTGAAAAGGTGTAGGGGTTCCTCTTCCTTCACTCAATACTGTTCCTTCAAAAAGGCAAGTAGAAGGATACCAGTAAATAGAAGCCATATTGGGAAGGTTGGGCGAAGGCCGTTCCGGTAAGTCATAACTGGAAGTATGCGTATAATTTTCGCATTTAATCACTAAGAAATGAAAAGGAGTATCTTTCGAATTTTGGGCGTTTTTATAATAGTTGAATCTTTTGTTGGCTTCAGGGCTCAACCATCCTTCACGGGCTAACATCCATCCATATTCGCCGATGGTCATTCCATATACAATGGGTACTTGTTTTCTTCCTATAAAACTTTGGTATTTCAAATCGAGCACGGGCCCATCAACATAATTGCCGTTTGGATTTGGTCGATCTAAAATCAGCAGAGGCTTGCCGGCAATTAAAACGGCTTCCATCAATTCTTCCAAAGAAGAAATATAGGTGTAGAAACGAACGCCAACATCTTGAATATCGAAAACAACAATATCAACATTTTGAAGATCTTCGGTTGAAGGGCGGTGTTTAGAGCCATATAGAGAAATAACCGGCACACCTGTTTTAGGATCAATATAGTTGCCTACTTTTTCACCGGCACTTGCTTTTCCTCGAAACCCGTGCTCGGGTCCAAAAATAGTAGTGATGTTCACCCCTAGTTTTTGAAGGGTGTCTACCAAATGACTGCTCCCTACCATCGAAGTATTATTTGCGAAAACACCTATTCGTTTTCCTTTTAATAATGGTACATAAACCGAAAGGCGTTCGGCTCCGGGGATCACTCGGGTGTTTTGAGCGGCGCCGGTTTTAAATACAAGTAGAAAACTACAGATGGCGAGGACTATTTTCATGCTAAATCTTTGAAACTCAAAGGTCATAAAAACTTTGCACATTGGGTGCAGGGGCGGGTTTTTTGGGAAAACTTTTGTGTCTAAAACCGATTTTATGGCCTACCTTGCAGCCTGACTTCCCGGTAAACGGAGACGGATTATGCATTCTTTTTCGCTTTGATGGAGAGTCTCATTCTGATTAATAAAAAAATTAAACATGCAACAAGTAAAAAGCGGCGATACCATTAAAGTGCATTATCATGGACGTCTCGTAAGCGGTGAAACATTTGACAGTTCTCAAGGTCGTGAGCCTTTGGAATTTGAAGTGGGCAGTGGAATGGTGATTCCAGGCTTCGATAATGGTGTTACCGGTATGACAATTGGAGAAAAGAAAACCATTCACATTCCTGCAGATCAAGCATATGGTCCGAAAAGTGCAGAATACATGGTGGAGTTTCCTTTGAATCAATTCCCACCCGATATGAAACCTGAAGTAGGCATGCCCTTAACCATGACTACAGCTCAAGGTCATCCTGTTCAAGTGGTGATTGCTGAAATCAAAGAAGAAGTTGTGATTTTGGATGCGAACCATCCTTTAGCCGGTCAAGATTTGATTTTTGACTTGGAATTGGTGGAAATCAAAGGTGGCAGTCCTTTGATCATTATGCCTTAATACAAAGCTTAACGAACAATTTTTATAGAATCCCCGAAAGGGGATTTTTTTTATAATTTACGGCAATATTACATTCTCTATGTTCAACGATTATTCATTTTCAGTTCAAGAACGCTTTCTTCGTTATGTTCAAATAGACACACAAAGTGATCCCAATGCCACTGCTTTTCCTTCTACTGAAAAGCAAAAAGATTTGGCACGCATTCTTGTTACTGAATTAAAAGAATTAGGCTTGCAAGATGCAGAAATGGATGAATACGGTTATGTAATGGCCACCATTCCCGCTAGTGGTTCCAAAAAGTATCCGGTGATCTGTTACTGCTCACATATGGATACAGCTCCCGACTGCAGTGGCAGCGGCGTAAAACCGATTGTGCACGAAAACTATGATGGTTCCGCTATTGTACTACCCGATGATGAATTGCAAGTGATCACAGTAAACGAGCATCCCTACTTAAAGGAACGCATTGGTGATACCATCATAACTGCTTCCGGTACAACCCTACTTGGAGCCGACAATAAAGCAGGCGTGGCCATTATAATGGACATCGCGCGTTATTTCATGCAGCATCCGGAATTGGAACACGGAGCTATTCGCATTTTGTTTACTCCGGATGAAGAAGTAGGAAGAGGCGTTGATAAATTAGACATACAGAAGCTGGGTGCCGATTTTGGCTACACATTCGATGGTGGCGAAAGAGGCGCATTTGAATACGAGAATTTTTCGGCCGACGGTGTAACTATTGAATTGTTTGGTGTGAGTGCACACCCCGGTGCGGCGAAAGATAAATTGGTAAATGCCATTAAAATGGCCGCCGATTTTTTGGAGCGCTTGCCCAAAGGCGAGCTGTCGCCTGAGTCAACTGAAGGCAGGTACGGCTTTGTGCATCCTGTTCAAATGGAGGGAATAGCAGAAAAGGTAACATTGAGGTTTATTATTCGTGATTTTATTACAGCTAAGTTGGCGGCTTATGAGCAGTTCTTGAAGGATAAGCTCGAGGAAACATTGGAGGCTTTTCCGGGCGGAAGGGCCAGTTTCACAGTGAAAGAGCAGTATCGCAACATGAAAGATGTGCTGGATCAGCATCCCCACGTTATTGCCTATGCGGAAAAAGCAATTAAAGATTCAGGACTGGAATTAAGAATAGAACCTATTCGCGGGGGAACAGATGGAGCTCGACTTAGTTTTATGGGTTTGCCTTGCCCAAATATTTTTACCGGAGAAATGGCTTTGCATGGCAAGCATGAGTATGTAAGTGTGCAGGATATGCAAAAATCCGTTGAAGTAGGGGTTCGTTTGGCACTAAGTATTGAACCATTGGTGTAATACCCAGTTGCGGGTAGCCCGATTTGCCATTTTTGTCTTACTTTCAATAAAAATAAATTGCCATGGATGTTCTTGTTCATAACTGGTATTACATCGTAGCAGTACTCATACTGTTTATGGGTCTCAAAACCATCAATCAGGGATCAATTGGAGTAGTAACCGTATTCGGAAGATATCAACGTATTTTGCGTCCGGGTCTTCGACTCATGATTCCCTTTGTTGAGCAGATCTACAAAAAGATCAGTATTCAAAACCGTTCTGTTGAGATGGAATTTCAAGCCGTTACAGCAGACCAAGCGAATGTATATTTCAAAAGCATGCTCCTCTATGCCGTTCAAAATGCCGATGAAGAAACCATCAAAAGAGTAGCTTTTAAATTTATAGGTGAACGCGATTTTATGCAGGCGTTAACCAGAACCATTGAAGGTACCATTCGTTCCTTTGTGGCAACAAAAAAGCAAGCTGAAATTCTCGGACTGCGTAAAGAAATTGTAGAGTATGTAAAAGAACAAATCGATCATTTGTTGGAAGATTGGGGTTATCATTTGATGGATCTTCAGATCAACGATATTACGTTCGATCAAGCTATTATGGATTCTATGAGTCGCGTAGTGGCTTCTAATAACTTGAAAGCGGCCGCAGAAAACGAAGGTCAGGCTTTATTGATCACAAAAACCAAGGCTGCCGAAGCAGAAGGTAATGCGATCAAGATCTCTGCTGAAGCGGAGAAATCGGCAGCACAGTTGAGAGGTCAGGGTGTGGCTTTGTTCCGTGAAGAAGTAGCACGTGGTATGAGTCAGGCTGCTGAACAAATGAAGCAAGCGAATTTGGATACCAATGTAATTTTGTTCAGTATGTGGACAGAGGCCATTAAGAATTTTGCAGAAGTTGGAAAGGGGAATATCATTTTCTTGGATGGTAGTAGTGAAGGAATGCAGAAAACAATGCAACAAATTATGGGTATGTTAGAGATGAAATCTAACAACAGTATTCAGAAATAGAAATCAATTTTAAGAAGATCCAGATGTTTTGAAGAAGAATCGTTTGGATCTTCTTAGTTTAATTTAGTTACAAGAGCCAACGAAAACAGGGTTTTAAACGTAGTAAGTTGAGAAACCAATCTCATTTTGTTTATTGTTAATTTGTTTACGCCATGAAAAAACTATCCATTTTTGTAGCCCTATTGCTTATAGTAGGCTTAGGAGCTTGCAGTAAAAAATCATCAACCGGAGTAGGTCAATTTCAAGTAGTGAACGCTTCGGCGGGTTTTGGTCCCGTTGATGTTTATATGGATGGTTCAAAATTTATATCTAATCTTGGTTACGAAGACGCTTCAGGTTACCTACCCTTAGCAGAGGGCTCACATGTTATGAATTTTCCTAGTGCGGGTACTACTACATCGTTGTTCGATGTGAATTTAACTACTGCGGCCAATATTAATCAAACCATGATTGTTTACGGAAGAACGAGTTCTTTGCAGGTATTTGCTGTTCAAGACAATATTTCTTCACCCGGATCTAATAAGGCGGCCATTCGTTTTTTTCAATTATGTCCTGATGCGCCATTACTTGATTTTGGAACCTTGGTGAGTGGAACTTATACGCGACTTTATACGGCAAGAAGTTTTGAAAATGCAACAACGGCCTCTTCCAATTCTGGATTTAGTACTATAGATCCTGGCACCTATACTTTTCAAGCGAAAGTGAATGGAGCTGGAACAACCTTATTAACGGCAGGCGGATTCACCTTAGAGGCAGGTAAAATTTATACTCTTTATATGTCTGGGTTAAGTGCCAGTGGAACTACTCCCTTGGTTTTGTCGATGGTGGTCCACAACTAAACTTCGAACAAACAAATAGAGCCACCCACCCATTCTTTGTCTTTGTTATAGCGAACACCGATCATTTTACCTTTACTTAAGCGTGCTAGGTTAATAGCAGCTTTTGGGCGAGCCCATTTTTCATTCCATAGATAAATGACACGTATTTCTGCTTTTGCAGGCTCATCGGGTGTTTCAACTATGGCTGCATAGTTTACTTTCTTTTGTAAGATCCAATTTTCCGGATCGGTTATTTTTTCGATATCAGCCGGGGTAACGTCAATAACTACTCCCTGCCCTGCAAACGAGAACAGTGGTTTCAATACATAATTCTCTAAGTCTTTCGGTACTTTCTTGATCTCATTCAAGAAAGAAGTTTTAGGAACATAGGGGTGATCTATGAAGGGCAGCGTGAACTTACTAATTCTGTAGAACCAATTGGGATGGGGTACCCATTCAACATTCCATTCTTTCGTAAGATCAAGATAAGAACCCAAATTGGGAACTTGTGCATGCAGATCGTCGAAAATTACGCGGTTGTATATACGCTTAATAGAAGTTTTCAATCCGGTTTTTTCGTTGATATAGTAAAGATCTTTTCCTTCTGTGATCACTTCTGTAATGCAAACCGGTTGGATACCTAAATAGTCTTGTGTACAATAGAAATCAACCCGCGTTTTTTGTTCATGAGGTTTTATTTCCAATAGAATTACCTCTTCCGGTTGATGTTTTCCAATTACAATTTCTTTAAAATCTTTCAAGTATGATTCTTTATCATAGCCGCTCAAGTAAGGGGTGAAATTGGAAGGCAGGTCGTACGATTGGAAGACAGCTTCATTGAAATGCACTTGGAACCCTAGTAAGGTTGGAAACCCTTGCATTTCGATGAGTTGAGGCTCTAATTCGTTTTTATCGTTGATACAGATGCCAAAATCAAATGCAATCATTTCTGCCAGATTCGTTTCATTGGGAACCGTATCTGTTTTGGGGATGGCTCGATTGGTATAGTTTTTAAAATTGGGATCGGTGATGATGTCTACAATACTTTCACAGGCATCCATCATTTTCTTTGTAAAAGCTTTGTCAATAAATACCGGCGTTTCAGCAACTCGGAACTCTATAGCGCCCGGATGTGGGGCGTTCAAATTCTTTAAAAAATTCTGATACTTTTCTTCTGTAAAAGCTGCATTAAACGATTTTCGAATAGCCAGAATCATGATGGGAATTTCTTTGAAATGAAGATAGGGAAAAAGGAGGAATACGGGAAACGAGGAAGCGAGGAGCGAGGAAGCGAGGAAATACAGAAAGATGAGGGGGAGGAACAAGGGGGAGATACAGGAACGAGGAAACGAGGATGAGAGGAAACGAGGATGCGGGAAGTGAGGAAATACAGAGAAAGAAGAGGGGGAGGAACAGGGGGAATACAGGAATGAGGAGACGAGGATGAGAGGAACGAGGAAATACAAAGAAAGAAGAGGGGGAGGAAGAAGGGGAAATGCAAGAGGCGAGGAAGACTAACGGGCAAATACCTAGGAAAAATATTTTTTTGTCGTGTTAAATTAGTTAGTATTTTCGCTAAAATTATTAGTTTATGTCTATTGCCGGTAGAAATCTTCGCTATTTGCGTAAACTGAGGGGGTTGACTCAAGAGGAGTTTGCTATAAAGTTGAACATCAAACGTTCTTTATTAGGGGCGTATGAGGAAGAGAGAGCAGAACCTAGAATTGAGGTGTTGGAAATAGTTGGAGATATTTTTAAGCTCTCCTTAGATGAATTGTTGTTGAAGGATTTGTCGGATTCGGGAGGAAGTTATTTGGCGCGTAGAAGAACACAGAAAATGAGTTCTGGTACCAATGAAATCATGATGGTGCCTGTAAAAGCAGCGGCCGGATATTTGGCAGGTTATGCTGATCCCGCCTTCTTGGATGAGTTGAATACTTTCACACTACCCATGTTGGCACCGGGTACTTACCGAGCTTTTGAAATAATCGGAGATTCGATGCTTCCCACGCCTAGTGGTTCTGTAATTGTTGGAGAGCGGGTAGAAGATGTGGACGATGTTCGCCCGAACAACACCTATATTGTGATTTCGCGCAAAGAAGGAATCGTGTACAAGCGTGTAATCAAAAACAATAAAATTAGAACCAAACTGACTTTGGTGAGCGATAATCCGGACTATCAACCTTACCAAGTAGACGCAGAGGATATTGTTGAATTGTGGAAAGCCAATTTGGTGATAAGTAAGGCGAATACTCAGCAACGTTGGGATGTGAATCAATTGGCAAGTTTGGTGAGCGATCTGCACCAACAAGTAAATCAGCTCAAAAAGAAGGTAAACTAGTCACCTCAAGAGCGTTAAACTTCTGATAAATGCCAACCGATGGGGAATTACGACCGTAATTTTACCAATGGTTGGCATTTGCTTTTCTGTTATTTTTGTTGATACCAGACTGCATGAGATTTCTTTCTTTTTTAATATTGTTATTAGGTTCTTCGTTGTTTGGCTGGACACAGCCCAAAACAATTCAAGCGATCAAATCTTCTCAAGCTCCCATCATTGACGGGAGCTTGGACGATGCTGCGTGGCAGTCGGCTCCCATAGCCACCGATTTTATCACCAATACTCCCATTTTTGGTAAACCTGCCTCTTCAAAGACCATTGTAAAAGTAATATACGATAACAACTCTATCTATATCGGTGCATATTTGTACGACGATCCAAATGAGATTCGGCGCCAGTTCACGCTTCGCGACGATCAGAGCAATGCCAATGTGGATTATTTCTCCGTTTTTCTTGATACTTACAAGGATCGGCAGAACGCCTTTCAATTTCAAGTAAGCGCCAGAAACGTTCAAACCGACACAAGGGTGTCGCCTCAATACGCAACCACCTATGGCAGTTATGGCGATGTAAGTTGGGATGCTGTTTGGGATAGTAAAGTAAGCATGAAAGCAGATGGTTGGGTGGTTGAAATTCGCATCCCTTATTTTGCCATTCGTTTTCCAAAGTCCAGAATTCAAGATTGGGGTATTCAATTTCTTCGATTTTCAAAACGCTACAACGAAGCATCTTTTTGGAATCCTGTCAATCCTAACCAAAGTGGGTTCGCCAATCAATTTGGGGATCTTCAAGGACTCGATAATATTTTACCACCTCCTCGTTTGAGTTTTTCACCTTATGTAAGTGGAGGCTATCGTGAAACGCCTACCATTTCAAATGGAAGATTAACGGAACGCTTGTCGAGCGGAGGCATGGATGTGAAATATGGAATCAGCGAAAGTTTTACCTTGGATGCAACACTGATCCCCGATTTTGGTCAGGTGATATCCGATAACGTGGTGAACAATATTTCTCCTTATGAAATACAATTTCGAGAGAATCGGCCTTTTTTTACCGAAGGAACTGAACTCTTCAACAAAGCGGGAATGTTTTATTCGCGACGGGTTGGTAGTACGCCATCGCGGTTTGAAGAAATAAATGAATCGGTGAATGGAGGTGCATTCTCGGGTTATTCTATTCTTAAAAACCCAAGTGTTACGAAGCTTTACAACGCCTTAAAATTTTCAGGAAGAACCAAGAATAATTTGGGTATCGGAATATTCAATGCTGTAACACAGCCCGTATATGCGAAGCTTCGTAACAATTCAAGCGGAAAAGACACCTCGGTATTAACCGAACCACTCACTAATTATAATGTAATTGTTTTCGATCAAGCCCTGAAAAATCGTTCCTATATCACATTCACCAATACTAATGTTATTCGAAACGGAAACCAAAGAGACGCCAATGTAACCGGCGTAGACATGGCTTTCTATGATAAAAACAATAAGTTTGGTATTACACTTAGTCCACGCTATAGCAAAGTGTTTGATGAGAATGGGGGCTACGATGGTTTCAAGAATTATATCGAAATAGGAAAAGTAAGCGGCAAGTTTCAGTACAGTTTGTCCAACAATATTGAAAGCGCTCAATACGATCCTAACGATCTAGGTTTTTTATATGCTCCCAACGAAAACGCAACTACACTCAAAGGAAGCTACAATATTTTCGAAGCCAACAAGTACTTTCTAAATCAATCATACTCAGTCAGTATTGAACAGAGTTATTTGTACAAACCCTTCGAATATCAGAAAACCTCGGTGGTGGCGAGTGCTTTTGTGGTGTTTAAAAATTTCTGGGATTTAACCTTGAGCACCGAAGTGCAGCCATTTTGGTTCAATGATTTTTTTGAATTACAAACACCCTCCGATATTCGTGCTACGCCTCGTGTGAAGTTGAAGAAAGCACGAAACTATTTTATTGGTGCTACCGGAAGTTCAGATAGTAGAAAGCGATTGTACGTAAGTTGGGACTTGGGTTTTGCCGAGAGTCCTAACCCTAATGACCCTTTTTATTCAGCCATGTTGGAAACTCGCTTTCGATTCAGCGATCGATTTACGGTTTCTGCCAGTTTCCAGAAAAGAGAGGATCATGGTCAATTCGGATATTCATTTTTAAGAGATCCGTTTAACAGTGCACCTATTTTGGCAAGAAGAAAATACTTGGATGCAACTGCTTTGGTAACCGGAACCTATAGCTTTACGTCAAGAATGAATCTGAGTTTTCGCGCCCGTCACTTCTGGAACAGAATCAAGAATACTAACTTTTACAATGTGAAGCCTGATGGCTATTGGACGGAACGATTCGATTACAATCCATCTGACTACAATTACAACTATAATGCGTTTAATCTTGATGTATTCTACACATGGGATTTCAGATTGGGAAGTCGACTCATTGTAGGATGGAAAAATTGGTTAGCGCGTGATTACGAATTTTTTATCAATGAAAATAAGTTCCCCGGATACACACAGAATGCCGGTGAAATTTGGAATACACCTCATGGAAATGAAATTACCGTACGATTTATTTACTTTCTAGATTCTCAGCGATTGTTAGGTAAGAAAAAACCATTCTAAAGGCGGTAATTGAATAGCCCTTTTAGGTAGGCTGTTATTAGTTCTTCATTTTCTTTCAACTCAAAATTATGTTTCAAGAGGGATTCAATATTCAATTGCGAAGTCCAATTTTTTTCAAGTATTAAGTTCAATAATTTAGTGCTGCCTTTGTTTTTTAAATGATCTAGGGTTGTAATGCGATCATAAATCAAAGTATAAATGGTAGGGCTGATTTCATGGTTTTGAAAATAGCTTGCGATTAATTCATCATTGCAACTTGAGTCTGCAATATAGCGGATGAGGAATTGATTGCTACTCTCTTGCTGGCAATGCCTTAGGCAAAAGATCGCTTCGTCTTTGTTAGATTCATAGAAGGCTTCAAACATTTTCCAATCTTGTACATAGCCCATGTTTCCCACGATTTGCATATAGGCTACTGTATCTTTTTGAAATCGATCGATTGTTAATAGTTCATTTGCTACTTGTTTTGCAAAGAAGTGATAACATTCCTTATTTTTCGATGAAAGTTTCTGAATCAAGTTGGAAACGGTAAGCCAGCAAGTGTTTTTGAGTTCAAGCGGTAGCTGAGCCGTTGCATTTTTCAAGTCAGTGATCAATACGGAATCGGGTTGTGCTACTTGTGAGCAGGTAGTAAGCCATTCTTCTTTTTCGTCGAATGAAGCAGCAGGATTGTACAACGATGCTAGAAAAAATTTTCGACTGAAAGCCGTGGAGGCCTCTAAAATTGCCGTGATGAGTACGGTTCTTTTTCTCGGGTCTGTTTTGCTGGAGTGGTAGATTGAGTCAATTCCTGTTTGAGAAGGATTTAAAATAAGAAATGCTCTCCATTTCGACTTTAGGCGAAAAGCTTGCTCACTGTTATTTAAATTGGTTTGATACAATTCTTTTATTAAAGTGGTTAGATCGAGATTTTTAGCAATAGATTGATTGATGAGTATTCTCCTGTCTTCTTCCGAGATGGTTTTAAAGGGAATGATCGTGTAAGGAGTTTGATCATTGTGGAATTCAGCAGTGTCTTGTATTTGGTCTATTGAAAGTTCTCTGTGTACGGCAGCAAGCTGTTTAGCTCCTAAGAATTGATCGAAGGTTTCATTCGATACAAAGGAACTGAGCGCGTCTCCTTCAAACTTGATACTCCAATTGAGTTGGAGGAAGTTTACTCGAATTTTCGTGGCATTGTTATTTTGAATAGACCCGCTTGAGTATTTAAATTCTTTTTTGAGCGAATCGTAGGTTCCACTTAGTTCCAGAATGCCGTCTTGTTGCTGTATTTTTATAGTGTTTGGTAGAGCTGGATTTAGTGGCAGTAGACGAGAAACGATCAACAAAAGACTTTGCTGAAGTTGCTCTCGGCTTGAATGGATGATTTGAACACTATTCTTTGAGCTAATAATTAGTAAGTTTCCTTTTATCAAACTGTCTGAATAGTTGTTTGCTAATGATTCAATGAGTTGATAATTAAGAAAAGTACTGTCGGAATTCTTTTTCAGGATGGAAAGCTTTCCTGAAGTTGATTTATTGAAATGTTGAATCGATTGATTGTTGGGAGAGGAAAGCGACTGATATTTTACAGCAGCCAGTTCTTCCAAACGAACCGAATAGGTTTGAGAGAAGCAAAGTTGACAGCTTATAAGAAGGAGGGCTGTGTAAAGTATCAGTCGCTTTTTCATATTATTGCCATTTAACGGGTTCAGTTTTGTCGTCGTCTACCAGAGTTTTCTTAAATGAAAGCAGTGCATTGGTTCTAAAAACATCAGTTTCAACTCTGCGTTGTTCCCAACAACTCAAGTCTAAACCTTGAAAGATGATGTTATTGCAGGTAAATACCGGATATTGATAAAAAGTGTACATGCGGCCTCTAAGAATTTCAAGGTCGGCAATAGCGCTCATATCATTCTTTAAGATCAGCTTTGTGCCTGAGAAGCCGAGACCAAGACTGAATCCATAATCGAGCCCGCCTTCAATTAACCTCAGTTCACCGGCAACGCCTGCGTCTACTGTATTAGAAATTCCCTCTCCAATAGGTCCAAGCATTTCAGTAGCAGAGGTTTCCATGATCACTGATTGTGCTAAACGCGGTCCAACAGTACCATTCACGCCGGTTCTATCCAATTGAACATCTACTTCTGCTCCAATTCCGATGGCTGAAAGATAAAAGTCAACCGGCATTAAAGCATTTAATCCATAAGTGTAGATATCTGCCGCACCAATGAGTTTTGAAACATTGTACAATCGGTTTTGGCGAAAATTATAAGCCTCGGTTGAAATGTTTGCTTGATTTTCATTGATGAGTACTTGTTGAAGAATGGTGAGTTTGGCTTTGCTGGAGTGCTTTTTTGAAGCATTGGAGCGGGCCGTGAATTCGGATTCTAGTTTATAAACTACCAACTCGCCAATTTCAGGAACTTGTGCACTTACCGTCATGTTCAAACCCGCGGTGAATTCATTACCGGTGTTTTTGATTTCATTGAGCAAGCCCGCCGCATTCTTCTGGCTACTGTTGAGTGAAAAGGGGTCTACGGTTCCTTTTAAATATACACTGCCATTTAAATTGGTTTTGTAACCACCCACGCTGAACTGTGGCGGATTGAATTCTATGTTTCGATTGATGGACTCATTTGGCATGGCATCAATTTCCGCTTGTTTAAGAACGGTAGTGAAACTCGGTTTGGTCGTTTGGGGGGCTAATCGAGCGTTGATGGCAAATCTATTTTTGACCGTAGCCGTCATGGGTGCCGTTTGTACTGTTGTTGATTTTGTAGAAGCGGCTGCCAAAGCCGTAGTAGGAAGCAGGTTCAAACGCGCAACGATAACTGTTTTTTCAGTTCTGTTTTGTGCGTACCCCATTTTTGATAAGTTTCCTTCTAAGTAGTTAATAGCTGCTAGGTACTCAGACAGCTTTAAGCTTTTTTTGTTGGGAAGTTTTACGATGCTGTCTTTTGCTTTAGTGCCACTAGCAAAGCTGGTTAGGCTATACGGTGTAAATGGCTTGGCACTTAAGTTCGACGTTGTAAGGGCGGTTTGGCCCAATAATTTTCTTTGCGCCAAGAGCGACAAAGGGAGGCTGGTGCTAACTGCCAGGCAGATAGCAAGGGTTCTTTTGTTCATGATTTTTTGTTTTATGTGATGGTGATTATCGCATCATGCAGGAGATACCTGCAATGGGAACGAAGGCTTTTGATTTTAAATTTGAGTCGAGTATCCAACGCATGCCGTAGTTGAGGATCACATTTTTGCCTACCCGCCAGTCGCCACCGAAGCTTAGGGAATTCGGATTCACAACTGTCCACTTTACGGTATTCGAAACGATCTGGGTATTGGCCGGTTCTTGAAAGGTTTCTTTTAAAGCTTCTTCCGGCGTTTTCAAGGCCTTGCGTTCGTATAAGAATTCAACAAAGAAGCTATAGATGGGACTTCCATACCTCAGATTCAACCCCATGGAGTAGATGGTGTTCTCGGCAACCGCAGCTTGTTCTTGCTCTACTCCTGTATTGATGTTTCTTAAAAGAAAGTTCAATTCTTCTTCATACCAAGTGGTTCTAATGAGGCCCGATAACATGAGTCGCTTGCCAATAGGAAATCCCCCATTCAACCAGATGCCCCATCCTGTATTTCGATTTAGGCGCAGTTTTTTTAAGGAACCTGCGCTGTCGCTTTGATAGGTATACACTCTTCCAAAGGCAAAATCAAGAGAAGCACTGTTCCAGTTTTCTGAGATGAAGATGGCAGCTCTTTCATTGATAGCAGCAATACGACGGCTGTTGATGGTTACCAATGCATCCTGTTTTTGGCGAATTTGATCTCGAAGTCCGGGCTTTTCTAGAATGTTACTAGTAGTGTCCAGCTTTAGTTTTAATTCCTTCAGATCTGTTTCTAATTGCTTTTTCTCCTCGTCGAATTGAGGATCGATATCGGCATACAAGTCTTTTGCTAATAAAGGATCTTTTCGTTTGATCAAATTAATTTTGGTAGCGAATCCAATTCTACGATCGTTTTCATCCGTTTGAACGGTTCCTGCAGAAACATCAATAGATGCCAATTTTCGCATGAATGGATTTGCCTGCTGGTATTTTTTTAGACTCTTTCTATTGTAGAGAAGTTCCCAAAATGGTTGGCTTTGTATAGCAATGTTAGGGTTTAAGCGCCACGACTTGAATGACCAATCCACTTTAAAATCCTTTATATCCGATGTCTTGTTGATCTGAGATGGAGTAACGCCCATCAAATCGAAAACAGGAGAGGGAGGTATCGAGAATTCTTTTGGACTGAGTTTACCCGCCTTGTCTTCTGTTTGAGTCTGGGCATTTTTAAACAGAAGCGAAATGAAAGCAATCAGCAGCAGATTTTTTTTCATACATCAATTTTTGATGATGTGAAGTTGCAATAACTCTGTAAGCGGGAACTTCACTAAAATTGATGAGTTTGCAAATGTAAAATATACCGACTGTCAGGTATAACCCAATGTGGTATTGATCTCTAGGGAACTATTAAAGGGTTTTTCGAGAAAAATACACGAACTGGGGTAGTTCGGTGCTACCTGAATTCAGGTAGTTCTGTTTGCGGAAGAATGAGTATTTTACGCTCAATGAGAATGCGGCTATTGATATTACTTTTACTTACGAGTACTGCGCTTAGCGGATATGCGCAGCAGTATAATTTCCATGATCAAGTAGTCGATAGTTTTTTAATTGAATTAAAGAAGCCATCTCACGATACGGTTAAGATGAATTCTTTTTTGGCATTCAGTAGGTATCAGTTCAATGCCGGGCAGTATGAAGATGCATTGCGTACTGCCCAATCTGCCATTCGTTATTTTCGGGGAAAAGAGATTAACGGTCAACTCCCACGACTATACTACAATGCTGGAATGAGCGCAACGAATTTGGTAAAATATGATTCTGCCACCCAATACCTTGATACATCCATCGCTCTTGCTACAAAAGAAGGTAACAACGAGGTAGTAGTGTTATCGATCATCGCAAAAGCCTTGATGAGTGATTATCGAACCGACTACGAAAAGGCGGTTAATTATTATGTTGAGGCATTGGCCATTATTAACAAAGTGGCTCCGGCTTTAAATGGGTATTATCCCAAAGTGTATTCCGGAATGGGAAGGTGCTTAATTGTGCAAAAGCAATATGAAAAGGGGATCGCATACAATAAACTAGTTTTAAACTATAAAGGGTTTGCTGATGAAAAGCGCTATCATATTTTGGCCGCTTTGAACGTTTCGGATGGGTATATTTCTCTCCAAAATTTCGACTCTTCTAAGAAGTACCTCGATATTGCCAGTCAATTATACAGTGGCTTGAAAAACCCGGTTTTAGGGAATTTAATACACAATACTGAAGGCTATTTTTATTACAAAAGGGGGGACTATAGTAAAGCTAAGGCTGCCTATGAAAAAGCAGTAGTAGACGCCAATGAAGCAAAAAACTATTATTTGCTAGTGGAAGTGTACGATAATCTTACCAATTTATATTTCGATTTACGCGATTTCAATTCTACTAAGAAATACGCAATGATGGCTATTGAAGGTGCAAGAAAACACGGTCAGATATCTATTCTTGCCAATTCTTTCAATGTGCTTTCCAATGTCTACAAACTAGAGGGCGACTATCGAAATGCCTATGAATATGCAACGCTTTTCAAAGTCTACAGTGATAGCTCTTCCAATGAGCAAACAAGGAAGGAGATTCTTTCTTTAGAATCTAAATATGAATTTGAAAAGAACAGGCAAGAAATTGCACAGCTTACAATTACAAATCTAAAGCGACAAGCTGAAATCAATCGTAATTATTTTACAATTAGCATTGGTGCGGTTATAGGAATCATACTTCTAGCGATTCTTTTCTATTTTTACAGTAGGTATAAACACAAGGCTTTGCTAGCAGAAAAGGAGACGAAGTTGAAAGAAGAAAAGATTGTTTTCTTGGAGGGACAGCAGCAAATGGTTGCCATGAAAAGTATGATAGAAGGGCAAGAGGCTGAACGAGCTCGCATCGCACGTGATTTGCATGATGGCTTGGGCGGTATATTCAGTACGATTAAAATGTACTTTAGTACCATTCGCGAACAGAGTCAGGAGTTGAAAGAACAACCATTATTTAACAAGAGTATTAAAATGGTAGACGATGCTAATGAGGAGTTGAGAAGAGTGGCTTTTAATTTGATGCCCGAAGTACTTACACGTATGGGATTGTCGCAAGCAATCTTGGAATTGGCCAATTCCATTACACATGGGGGTAGTTTGAAAGTATTGTTGCAAGATTATACCTCCAAAGAACGTTTTCATTCCAATGCTGAAACTACAATTTATCGCATTCTCCAGGAGCTTCTGAACAATGTACAAAAACATGCGGAAGCTACGGAAGTGGTAGTGCAGATGAATCAAAACGATCAAATGCTGACTATTACCGTTGAAGACAATGGGAAGGGTTTTGATCTCAACCATACCATGAGCGAACCACATGCAGGGTTAACAACTATTCAAAACAGAGTCAGTTATTTGAAAGGCAAATATACCATAGAGTCTGTATTAGGTGTGGGTACCAGCATTTTTATTGAAATTCCTAACGCGTCATTGTATAAGAATGATTAGAATTGTAATTATAGACGACCATCCGCTTGTAGCGGGAGGAATTGAGATGATGATTAAGTCTGAATCACATTTATCTATTGTTGCTCATTTGCAAAATGCAAAAGAAGCACTGCAGTTTTTAGAAGAAAGTTGTCCGGAAATCATTTTGTTAGATGTAAACTTACCGGATATTGATGGATTGCAATTGTGTGAGATCATTCGTGGTAATTATCCTGAAACAAAAATCATTGTACTCACTTCTATTGAAGAAGCTTCCATTATTACTCAGTTTTTGCAAAAGGGTGCTAACGGGTTTTTATTGAAAAATATATCCAAAGAAGAATTTATTCAAGCCATCGATTCCGTTCTAGACAATAAAACATTTCTGAGCAAAATTGCGAATGAGAACATGATCAGGCATTTCGCTTCGGTAAACAATGCATTGAAATCGGTTCCGGTACTCACGAGGAGAGAGAAGGAAATCTTAGCCCTGTTGAACGAGGGTATGAACGGGCCTCAAATTGCAGAACACCTCTTTTTGAGTACTTATACCATTGAAACTCACCGAAAGAATATGTTGCAAAAGTTCTCGGTAAGCTCCACACAAGCCCTCTTAAAGAAAGCAAGAGATTTGAAATTGCTCCTTACTTAATATTGTAGTGATTGGAAATGAAGTTGGACATTGTTTTTTGAATTTCGATTAACAACGTAGTGAGTCACGGAAATTAATTGCGCTAAAAATAAATATCCAACGCCGCTCTATACGTATTACAATGCGCTTCTACAATGTCTTTTACATTGGGGGAATAGCCGCCGCCCATTGCAACCGTGCAGGGAATGTTTTTCTTTTTCAAAGAATTGAATACATATTCATCACGTGCTTTGCAACCTTCCATGGATACATTGAGCTTTCCGAATTTATCTGTCGAAAGAATATCTACTCCTGAAAGATAGAAGGCAAAATCGGGTTGTTCTTTTTCAAGTATTTCCGATAAGTGGTAAGCCAATAGAGATAAATATTCAGCATCACCAATGCCATCGTTTAAAGGCACATCGCGGTCACTTTTCTCTTTGTGAAAGGGATAGTTATGAGCGCCGTGCATGCTGAACGTGTAAACATTTGGTTGTTTTTCAAACAAACTGGCTGTACCGTTTCCCTGATGTACATCCAGATCAATGATCACAATTTTCTTTGCCTGTTGATGTTTCAACAAGTAATTTGCGGCCACTGCAAAATCGTTAAGCAAGCAGAATCCTTCTCCACGATCAAAAAAAGCATGATGCGTTCCACCGGCTATATTCATTGCAACACCGTATTTCATAGCATAAAAACAACAGTCAATGCTGCCTTGCGTAATCATTAATTCCCGCGTTGTTAAAGCAGGTGATTGCGGAAAGCCAATATGACGTTGTTCTTTAGCCGACAAAGTTTGATCTTTCAGTTTTGCTAAGTACAATGGATCATGAGTTAGTAGAACTGTTTCATCGGGGCAAACATTTGGTTTGAATAAATTCAACTCTTTTATACTTCCTTCATATAGCAATTGTTCAGGAATGAGTTCGTATTTGATCATAGGGAATCGATGCCCTTCCGGTAAAGGATGAGCATAAATTGGATCGAATGCTATGTATAATTGAGGAGATTCACTCATTGTACCGGAATCAAGGATTTTTCTACAATTGCAATTACTTTGTCGGTTTTGGAAGCTTCCAATGCAACCGAGCCTGTAAAGGCTCCAAATGCAGGCAAAACTGCCATGTCTTTTCCGAAGTGAAAACAAGGGAACCGCAAACTTTGTTTGCCCAACCCTTTTAATAATACACCCGGATGAATATGACCGCTGAATAAATATCGATCTGTAATTGGCTCTTCTGCTTCGTGCGTAAATTGGAAGGGCCCCAGTTCATAAGAACCATGAATTACTTCAATGCCGGCTTCTTCATAGTGCTTGTCTTCCAGAATATCATGATTCCCTCTAATTAGTTTCCAATCTAAAGTGCCTAAGTCTTTCACCCATTTATGAAACCAATCCCATTCTAAGTTGTAGTGACTGTGGAACAAGTCACCAACGATCAATAGTTTTCTAGGCTTAAAAAATTGAATGAGTGTCACTAAACGATGCAGGTCGTTTTTGATCAGTTCTTGTGGCATGGGAATTCCTGATTTCCGGAAATGCCCCGACTTACCCAAATGCAAATCAGAAAGCAAGAGCGCTTGTTCCTGTTCCCAGAAAATGGCTCTCTCTGCACTTAACCAAAGCTGCTGCTGCCGAATGGAAATCGGGTAAGGCTGATTCATACGCAAATTTACAAAACTCGGTGCATCTCATTGAAGGAGAAGACCGCTTATTAACTATTTTGGAGGATCAATTTTTTCACTCTGTCTTCCAGCTTTTCGCTCGACAGGTCTTCTCTCAAACTGTCTACTTTTATTGGGAAGCAGAACGGGGTCAATCGTTCCGGAAAGGTTAGTACGATGGTTCCGTTTTGAATGCGGTGCAACATATCTCTTAAACGTACTTCCTCCATTTGTTGATCGAATACTTCTTGGTAGGCCTGCCTCAATAAGAGATTATTAGAATCATAGTCATTGAATACTTTGAAAATGAGTGAGGCTGAGGCTTGCAAATGCCGCGCTTTTTTGTGCTCACCCGGGTAGCCTTGAAAAATGAGTCCACCAATCACCGCAATATCTCTGAATTTACGCTTTGCCATTTCAGTAGAGTTGACACTTCTTTGTATATCCGCAAGTAAGTTTTCCGGTGAAAAAAGTTCGTATACATTGGTGTCGTCTATTGGAATGGGCTGATCGCTGAGTAATTCAAATCCGTAATCATTCATTACGAACGAAAAAGTGATGGGGTGAATTTTACTGATGCGATAGGCAAGAATTGCGGCCATGGCTTCGTGCACCAATCGTCCTTCAAAAGGGAAAACGAATAAATGGTAGCCGTCTT
Organism: Chitinophagaceae bacterium UBA3961; assembly: GCA_002385265.1. Lineage (GTDB taxonomy): Bacteria > Bacteroidota > Bacteroidia > Chitinophagales > Chitinophagaceae > Endoryza > Endoryza foliicola. The sequence goes on along the minus strand of DGDD01000155.1, from coordinate 16,558 downwards.
TGGTGGCAATTTGTTCGATCAATAATTCATTGGCTTTCGGAACAATGCTTCGTTCTTGTTGCAATCGAAGCAAGGGCTCTAATGCTTGCAATTCTTTGGACAACGGTTTAAATCCATCGGGTGTTTCACAAGCAGTTGCACAAATACTAAGTTGCTCGCGCAGTTTCTTACCCATATTGGCTGTCAGCGGCATTCTACCGCCTACCCAACTTGGCACTTGCGATTTTTTGGCAGTTGATTTTTTCACCAACACCGTCATATCTTTGATCATTACCAATTCTAAGGTTCTCCCGGCCAAGGTGAATACATCACCCGGTTCCAATCTTGAGATAAAATATTCTTCAATTACTCCGATAAATCCACCGGAGAATAGTTTCACTTTTAGCATGGCATCGCTTACAATGGTACCAATGTGCAAGCGGTGACGCATGGCAATTTTCCTGTTGGCAATCATATAGCGATCGCCGGTCCAAATTACTTTTTTGTATTCATCGTATTGTTGAAGGGCATTTCCGCCATCTACAATATGTTGCAATACTTGTTGCCATTCATCAAGAGTAATGTCTCTAAAGCAAACTGTGTTTTTGATTTCTTCAAAGGTTTGATCGGGAATAAAGCCTTCTCCTAAACTAAGCGTACAGCAATATTGTATCAAAGCATCAAAGCAAAGTAGCAAGGGGGGCTTGCTTTCAATCATCGATTCGTCGATGGCCGATTTCAAAGCAGCAGCTTCCATTAGTTCGAGAGAGTGGGTAGGGAGAAAATAGATTTTGCTGACTTCGTCGGGACGGTGTCCGCTTCTTCCTGCACGTTGTAGAAATCGAGCGACTCCCTTTGGCGAGCCTACTTGTATTACCGTTTCAACCGGTCGGAAGTCAACTCCCAAATCGAGGGAAGCTGTACAAACAACGGCTTTTAGTGATCCGGTATGAAGGTTTTCTTCCACCCAGTCGCGAAGTTCTTTATCAATCGATCCGTGATGTAGGGCAATGGCTCCCGCCAAATCGGGGTTAGCAGTTAACAATGCCTGATACCAAAGCTCACTCATGCCACGGGTATTGATGAATATGAGGGTGGTTTTGCTTTCTTCAAGAATGGGCAATACTTTATCTACGAGTTTCAATCCCAAGTGTCCTGCCCAGGGATATTTTTCAATTTCATCGGGGAAGATAGAATCCACGGCTACTTCTTTTCTTAAAGCCGCCTTGATGATCACCCCATTGGTTTGAAAGGGTGTCATTAAGGTTTCTAAGGCCTCATCCATGTTTCCTATTGTAGCACTGATGCCCCAAATACTACATGATAGTGGCCCGTTTTTCCGAATGCCTGCGAGGCGCGACAACGCCAATTCTACCTGAACGCCTCTCTTACTTCCAAGCAATTCATGCCATTCGTCTACTGCAATAATTCGAATAGAGGAGGCCACCTTGGTGTATTCTTTTTGCCCGAGAAACAAATGCAAGCTTTCAGGAGTGATGATCAATACTTCCGGCATTTGCCGCTTCTGTTTGGCTCTTTCTTTTAATTCAGTATCGCCATTTCGGATTCCAACCTGCCATTGCATTCCCAGGCCCGCAATCACTTCTTCCATAGCCCTCCCAATATCTTTTGCCAAAGCACGCAGGGGTGTGATCCATAAAAGTTGTAAGCCGTTTTTTGCCTTCGTTTGATACTGTGTTGGATGTTCGTTGATGAATTGAATCAATGCTCCCATGAATACCGCAAAGGTTTTACCACATCCGGTGGGGGCATTTACCAAACCACTTTTTCCGGAAACAATCGCCTCCCAACTTTGCTCTTGGAAAAGGAATGGCTGAAAGCCAACCTCCTTCATTCGAGACTGTATGACTTTATAACCGGGAGTTTGGTGAAGAATCGACATGGATCAGCAATTTACTAAAGCTTTTTGATGGCAGTAGAAGCCTTCGTGAGATTCTTTCTTAATTGAAAAGAAGAAAATAGCGTAAGTTATTTGGTAATTGCAGAAGATTTCGAGCCCGCGTTCTTTCTACAGCGATCGCTGCAGTATTTTACTTGCTCCCAGTTCTTTTCCCATTTCTTGCGCCAGGTCATTGGTCTGCCACAGACTTCGCAAGGCTTTTGCGGGAGGTATGATTTGTTGCCCTTCGACATACCACAATAACAACATAACAAAGAAAAGGTTGATTAATTCAAGCGAGTGGTGGTGCCGTCTGTTTTCTTGATGAAAACTACTTTTTTGTTTTCTATGAAATCGGTAGCGCCGGTCTTACTATTTTTTACCGGAGCCCAATCAATTGAACCGAATAGACTAGGGTAAGCGTAGAAGAGAGAACTGCTTTTTTTATAGGCAGGTTGAGTTATTTCAAAAGCTGTGAGTAATACTGTTTCAAAAGTGCGAAGCACTGTTTCCGATCCCGTAACAAAATATTTGCTTTTGATTGATTTTTGATAGTACTGAACAGCCAAGTTGTCGTTTGAAAAGTGTGTGGCAAGGCCATATACAATGTCGATGCCACGGTATTGAGCTCTTGAGAAATCAATCGACTCCCAGTTGGGCATTCCTACCAAAGTAGCTTTGTATTTTTTCGATAGAGAGGCCAATTGCTTCGCGAAAGTGGCACCAAATTTTAAGTCTAAGCTTCCGGATATACAAACCGTATTTTTAGTACTGTCTAAATATCTTTCTAATTGATCAGCACTTAGCGTATCGGTGAGCGTTACATATTTAATTTTCAAGGGAATACCCGAAGTACTCCGTTCTGCTTGCTGGAAGAATTGTAAAAGTTTGTCTTCCGCAGCACCTATTTTTTTGAAATAAACAATGGGTTGTAACGGATGATTTTTCTGCAAGTGTTTATAGATATTGCTAACGTGTGTTCCCAATGTTGGATTAAGAATATAGTAATAAGGGTTGCCTGTGACACCCGCATCATTAGGTTGGTTGAGATTGATAAAGGGGATTTGCCATTGTTTTGCGTAGCGCGCCCACATTGCCGCCTCATTCAAACTCACATAGCCAATTAATACATCAATATTCTTTACTGAATCACCGAGCAGCGAAGGGTGGTATTTTTTGTCTTTAATGTCCCAAAGTTTGATATCTAAATTGATACTGTCTTTTTGAAGGGAATCCACCGCCAGTTGCAAGCCCGACACTACATCCAATCCGGGTAGTAAATAAGTCGGAACGGTTTTGTCGAATTTCGGTTTTCCATTGGCGTCTACCAACGTATCGAGATAAAGAGGGGCTAATACTGCAATCCGTCGCTTACCGGTGCTGTCTTGAGCTATTGCATGGTGAGCAATAAGAACACTGAAAACAATAAATATGGTAAGCGCTCGAATCATATTATGTTATTTATTCCCATTCAATGGTGGCAGGTGGTTTACTACTAATATCATATACCACACGGTTGATGCCTCTTACATTGTTGATGATCTCATTCGAAATGTGTGCCAGAAAATCATAAGGGAGGTGCGCCCAATCTGCTGTCATTCCATCTACTGAAGTTACTGCACGTAAGGCTACTGTAAATTCATAGGTTCTTTCGTCTCCCATTACGCCCACACTTTTAACCGGAAGCAGAATGGTTCCTGCTTGCCATACTTGATCGTACAAATTAAAGTCTTTCAGTCCTTTAATATATCGATAATCGGCCTCTTGTAAAAGTGCCACTTTTTCCGGAGTAATTTCCCCCAAAATGCGGATGGCTAAGCCTGGTCCCGGGAACGGATGGCGTTGTAAAAGATCGGAAGGAATGCCTAATTCGGCACCAACTCTGCGTACTTCGTCTTTGAAAAGGAAACGCAGGGGTTCTACCAGTTCCAAATGCATGGTATCGGGCAAGCCACCTACGTTGTGGTGACTTTTGATGGTTACGGAAGGTCCATGAACCGATACACTTTCAATTACATCGGGGTAGATGGTTCCTTGACCTAAAAGGCCAATTCCTTCTACTTTCTTGGATTCTTCTTGAAACACATCAATGAAGAGCTTTCCAATGGTTTTGCGTTTTGCTTCAGGATCGGTTTTGCCGGCCAGTTCTTTGTAGAAAAGGTCTTTTGCATCTACCCCTTTTACATTGAGGCCAATAGATTTATAGATGTCCAATACTTGTTGGAATTCGTCTTTTCGCAATACACCGTTGTCTACAAAAATGCCGAACAAGCGGTCGCCAATAGCTCTGTGGATGAGAGTAGCAGCAACAGTACTGTCTACTCCGCCGCTCAATGCCATGATCACTTTGCGGTCACCAATCTGTTTTTTCAAATCGGCTACGGTATCGGTGATAAAGTGCGCCGGGGTCCAGTCTTGACTGCAACCACAAGTATTTACCAAGAAATTGCGAATCAGCTTTTTACCTTCAGTAGAATGGTACACTTCGGGGTGAAATTGTACCCCATAGAGGGCATTGCCGGCGCCTACTTTTTTGAAAGCGGCGTAGGGGATGCTTTCAGTGGTGGCCAAAACTTCAAAACCCTCGGGTAAGCGAAGTACGGAGTCACTGTGACTCATCCAAACTTGACTGTTTTGAGTGATATCATCGATGAGTTGGTCGGATTGTGCTTTTTGCATCAAAGCACGTCCGTACTCTCTTTTATTTGATTTTGCCACATCGCCACCAAACTGTTTGGCGGTCAATTGGGCACCATAACATACCCCCAAAACCGGATACTGAGCGTGCAGTGCGGCGATATCTACAGTAGGAGCGTTGGGCTCGTTTACACTGAAGGGAGAACCGGAAAGAATGATACCTTTTAGGGCCGGGTCGGCAACAACGGGCTTGTGATAAGGGATGATTTCGCAATAAACATTGGCTTCGCGTACAGCGCGGGCAATCAATTGAGTATACTGACTGCCAAAATCGAGAATAAGAATCTTTTCTGTCATGGTGCCGCAAAGATAGCTAATTTCAGGGTTAGACCGAGGCGGGCGGGGCCTTTTGGGGAAAGTTTGAGAATAGTGTAACGTTTTTCAAAAAACGGCGTCCTATTATATGAGAATTAATACCTTTCACTATATAACCAACCAGTCATGAAAAAGATCATTTTAGCCTTATTTGTTATCAGTTTCGTCGCTTCCTGTTCCTTTATTGGAGGCAAGAGAATCAAAGGAAACGGGAATATTACCACCCAATCAAGAAATGTTTCAGGATTTGACGCGGTAGATGTGAGTGGAGCCCTTGATGTGTATGTTTCACAAGACTCTCAATTCAGTGTAAAATTGGAAGGAGATGACAACCTCTTACAATACATTTTAATTGAAGAACACGGTGGAACCCTAGAAGTTAAAACCAAGAATGGAGTGAATTTAAGACCTAGTAGTCATTTGAAAATATTTGTATCAGCCCCTAATTACAAGAGTATTGAAGTTTCAGGTGCTTGTGATATCATTGGCGAAGAAAAATTGGTAAATAAAACACCGATCAGATTCGATATATCAGGTGCCGGTGAAGTGAAGATGGACATCGATGCTCCAGAGGTATCAGCGGGAATTTCGGGATCAGGAACCGTGAAGTTAACCGGTGAAACAAGAAAGGTGAAGTTGAATTTAACAGGCGCTGCCGATGCTCATTGCTTTGATTTAAAAGCCGAAGAGGTAGAAGTTGATATTTCAGGTGCCGGTGATGCCGATGTATTCGCGAGTCTTAAATTAGATGCGAGCGTAAGCGGTGCCGGTTCTGTTCAATACCGCGGTGGCGCAACAGATATTAGTCAGCACGTTTCCGGAGCGGGAAGTGTGAAGAAAGCGGACTAATTAATTAATAATTAATAATGAAGAATTAATAATTAAACAGCCGGCAGTCAGGTTAATTGAATATCAGCGGCTAATCTGTGTCAATTCGTTCTAATCGGTGCGAATCTGTGGTCAAAAAAAGCCTAACGCCTAACACCAAAAACACAATACACACAGTTCCCGCCATCCATTTATTAATTTTTTTTCACACCATACAACCTGCCTCAACTTCATGTCATCTGTAATACTACATTTACATTTATGGCAGATCGAGGCAGGTTGTTTCGTTTTTTAAACCGGTGCAAAAAATGGGGCATCGGTTTTGTCATTTTTGTATTACTGCTTATAGTTCTCAATCTCCTATTTCCCCTTCGAGTTTCTATTACCTATTCAACTCTTATCCAAGATGAGAAAGGTGCGTTGTTACATGCCTATTTAAGTCCCGATCAGAAATGGCGGATGTACACTGAATTGAATGAAATAGCTCCCCTGCTGAAGAAGACCATCATTGAAAAAGAGGATCAATATTTTTATTACCATCCGGGAGTCAATCCGGCTGCCATGGCTCGGGCTTTCTTTAAGAACCTGCTAACGGGCCGAAGAAGTTCCGGCGCCAGTACCATCACCATGCAAGTTGCGCGTGCGCTGGAGCCTAAGTCGCGCACGTATTGGCACAAAGCAGTTGAAGTGTTTCGAGCATTTCAATTAGAATGGAATTATTCCAAAGACGAGATCCTTCAAATGTATGTGAATTTGGTGCCCTATGGCGGCAATATCGAGGGAATGAAGGCAGCTTCTTGGATCTATTTCAACAAGAATCCGGATCATCTTTCATTAGCAGAGATCACTGCGCTTTCGATCATCCCTAACCGACCTTCAAGTTTGGTTATAGGCAAAAACAACGATCGAATTGTTGCCGAACGAAACAAGTGGTTGGTTCGATTTAAAGAGTCGGGGTTGTTTTCTGAAAAAGAGATCAAAGACGCTTTAGATGAACCCCTGCTGGCTTCTAGAAACATCGGTCCTAAATTCGTACCGCACCTGGCTGCTGAACTTCGCAAATCAACCAATCCTAATGTAGTTACCACAACACGGTTGGAAATGCAGCAGCAGGCAGAAAAAATAGTGGCCGATTACGTGAGAGGCCAACAACAGCTAGGCATTCACCAAGCTGCCGTTGTGGTCATAGAAAATGAAACGCGTAAAGTGTTGGTATACCTAGGATCAGCCAATTTTAAAGACACTATTGATGCAGGTCAGGTAAATGGAGTGCGTGCCATTCGGGAACCCGGCAGTACGCTTAAGCCGTTTTTATATGGAATGGCCTTCGATGAAGGACTGGTAACGCCGAAGACAGTAGTTTCGGATGTGCCTGTAAGTTATAGCGGATATGCGCCTGAAAACTACGACAAGCAGTTTAATGGCAAAGTGAGCATCGAATATGCTTTGGAGCATTCTTTGAACATTCCCGCTGTGAACATGCTCAATAAAATTGGAACGGAGGCATTTATTGATAAGTTGAGTGAGGGTGGGCTGAAACAGATTCAAAAAGATCGAAAGAAACTTGGATTGAGCTTGGTTTTAGGAGGATGTGGCGCAAGCTTGTTGGAATTGACTTCTTTGTACAGCGCTTTGCCTAATAATGGTCTGTTCCTTCCCCCAATTTTAACCCGCGAAGATTCTTTGAAACAAGCAAAACCAATTAGGGTCTTAAGTGAACCAGCCTGTTATATGTTGCATGAAACGCTTTCAAAAGTAAATAGACCCGATTTTCCATTGAATTGGCAAAGTACTGAACACATGCCCAAAATTGCTTGGAAAACCGGGACTTCTTATGGCAGACGCGATGCGTGGAGTATCGGATATAACCGTAAGTATACGATTGGTGTTTGGCTAGGAAACTTTAATGGAACCGGTGTGGCCGGATTGAGCGGCGCCAATACTGCTACACCCTTGTTGTTTCAATTGTTCAATACGTTTAGTTACGACGAAGACGAAGCCTGGTTCAACATGCCGAAATCTTGCGCTTGGCGACAAGTGTGTGGCGAATCGGGACTGCTTCCGGAACCGAGTTGTGAACACTTGGTAACCGACTACTTTATTCCCTTGATCTCATCTCAAGAACATTGCAAATCGAAAGAAGAAATTATGGTATCAATTGATAATCGGATTTCGTATTGCAAAACATGCGCACCCGCCTCCGGCTATGTTTCAAAATTATTCCCTGTATTGGCTCCGGAGTTAAAACAGTATTACCTCGATCATCATGTAGCTTTCGCACAAATACCGCCTCACAATCCAAATTGTGAGCGCGTGTTCAAATCGAATGCTCCTCGAATAACAGCCCCTCAAAACGGACATGAGTACATTATCAATACCAAAAGAAAAGAACCCTTGCAATTATCTTGTCAAGTTGCCAATGATGTAGCACGCGTGTATTGGTATGTGAACGATCGCTTTTACAAAGAGGCGGCTCCCGGCTCAAAACTGTATTTCGTTCCTGATCCCGGAAAAAACAAAGTATCCTGTACCGATGATAAAGGAAGAAATGTGAATTGTACCATTGATGTGTCTTATGTAAGTCTTTAAAAGTTTATAATAACTATATGCGTAACCATTCAACCCTTATTCTTACCATCATGCTTGCCTTTGCCATGGCTGCATGTAAAACCGGCGCTGTTCAATTGGATAAAACAAATGCCAAAGACGAAGTGCCGGTGCTCACCAATTTGAGCTTTCGTTTCAACAAAGCCTTAGTGCCCGATTCCTTGCTTCAGCAATGGGATTCCACGCCTTTTATTCAATTTGACCCCGCTATTAGAGGTAGGTTTCGTTGGGAGCAGCCCGATGAACTCGTGTTTTCTCCTGCTCAACCATTGGCACCTGCTACCAACTACAGCTTCAAATTGAACAAAGAATTGCTGACCTACTCGAAAGAGTCGTCAGTGAAAGCTTGCGACGATTGTAGTTTTCATACACCCGATCTGCAATTGGTAGATCAAATGGTACAGTGGGTGGCTCCTGAAAACAAACCTACCCAAGCGCAACCACAATTGGATTTGTATTTCAACTATCCGGTTCAACCTTCTTTGATAAAAGAAAAGCTGCAACTAAAAGCAGGAGAAAAAGCACTGTCTTTTTCCATTACTTCCGCCGCAGCAGATGCGCATATTTCAGTATTGATCAACGGTTCCAACTGGACGGATGCCGATATTGAAGCCAAATTGGAACTTCCTTCAGGGTTGTTGCCCGAGGGTGGAAGCAATGCTACGAAGAAGGAGATTTCAGTACCTTTTCTCATTCCTTCTCCCTTTAATTTGATGATCAATGATGTGGTTGCTGATCATGACGGAGTAACCGGAACCATTACCATTCGATCTTCACAAAACATCAGCGCAACCAAGCTATCCGATTATATTTCTGTGAGTCCGAGCGTACCACTTCAGTTCAATCAAACCGACGATGGTCTTGAATTGTCAAGCAATGATTTTGATGTGAACACTTCCTACACGTTGAACATTCGTAAAGGTTTGAAAGGCGTGATTGGCGGAACTTTAAAAGAAGATTATGCCAAGCCCATCGCTTTTGGAGAATTGGAGCCCGGAATTAGTTTTCGACAAACCAAGGCGGTGTATTTGAGTGCAAGTGGAAGCAAAAATTTGGAAGTTCAAATCACCAACTTACCAAAGGTAAAAGTGGTGATCTCTAAAATTTATGAACAGAATATTTTAGCATCTCAGCGATTTGGGTATAGCCCCGGTGGTTACGATGACTATTATTATGAATCAGGGTCGGGTTCCGACTTTGTAATGGGTGATATTATCTATGAAGCAGAAATTGATACCAAAACACTGCCTAAGCTCGGCAATTCACGTTTGTATACGTTTAATCCGGATAATGTTCTCTCCGACTTTAAAGGCATTTATCATATTAAGATCAGTTCGCCCAACGACTATTGGGTTTCCGATGCACGATTCATTTCACTCACCGATATTGGATTGATTGCTAAGAAAGGAAATAACAGTATTGTAGTATTCGCCAATTCCATAAAAACAGCTCAGAGTTTAAGTGGTGTAAATATTGTTGCCTATGGCGCCAATAACCAGGTGCTTGGAACAGGTACAACCGACAAAGATGGAGTGGCCACAATTAATTACATCAAGCGCGATCAAAATGGATTCAATCCCGCAATGATCATTGCCAAAACAGATCAGGATTTCAACTACCTTCCTTTCAATACCACTTCGGTAAATACATCAAGATTTGAAATTGGAGGAAAGAGTATCAATGTAAGTGGATGGGATGCGTTTATTTATCCGGAGCGTGATATTTACAGACCCGGTGAAACCATTCATTACAATACGCTTATTCGAGATGTGAACTGGAAAATTCCCGGAACCATCCCTGTTACGTTTAAGTGGTTGTTGCCTAATGGTAAAGAATTAAAAACCATTCGTAAAACATTGAATGAACAAGGAGCCGTTGAAGGTAGTTTAGCACTCGACGAAGCGGCAATCACCGGTACCTATACTTTGGAACTCTATACTTCTACCAATGTGTTTCTAACTTCTAAAACTTTCAGTGTAGAAGAGTTTATGCCTGATCGTATTAAAGTGAATACGAAAATTTCATCGAATAGTTTGGTGCCGGGACAATCTGCTAAACTTGATATTGAAGCTTTGAATTTCTTTGGGCCGCCCGCCGCCAACCGTAAATACGAATGGGAAGTTCAAGTGAAGCCCATACGTTACAGTTCCAAACGTTTTTCTTCTTATGATTTTGGCATCAGCAATAATCAACTCAGCTTCGATAAAATTGTAGAAGAGGGCACTACCAATGAAGAAGGAAAAGCATCTCAAACTTATGCAGTGCCCACAGAATTCGCTAATAATGGTTGGTTGAAAGCCTCCATGTACACTACTGTATTTGATGAAACCGGTCGTCCGGTTAGTAGAATGACAGCAGCGGATATCTATACCCAAGCGGCATTCCTAGGACTTGAAGACGATGGGATCAACTATTATGCACTGAACAGACCCATTGTTTTCCCGGTTGTTGCGGTAAACAAACAAGACCAACCTGTTTCTGTTACTGCCAAGATTATGGTGGTGAAGAAGGAATACAAGCAAGTGTTGGTTCGAGCCGATTCTTATTTCAGGTATGAATCACAAAAAGAATCGAAAGTATTGATGGAACAAAATATTGCGATCAATGGAGAACGCTCAAGCTTTACTTATGTGCCTAAACAATCGGGCGATTATGAAATTCGTTTGTTCTTGCCAGGTGCCAGCACCTATGTTTCAAAGGAATTTTATAGTTATGGGTCTTGGGGAATCAGTGCATCGAGTTTTGATGTAAATCCGGACGGAGCGATCGATATTTCTCTTGATAAGGAATCCTATAAACCCGGCGAGAGTATGAAAGCCGTATTTAAAACTCCCTTTAGTGGAAGAATGCTCGTAACTGTTGAAACCGATCATTTGTTGGAGTATAAATTTGTGGAAGTACCGGAGAATGCAGTGTCGGTTGATTTAGGAGTGAAAGAAGAGTACTTGCCAAATGTGTATATAACAGCAACCTTGGTGAAGCCGCACGAACAATCGAGTATCCCTTTAACCGTAGCGCATGGATTTCGACGAGTGAAGGTTGCAGCCGATCAACGCCAACAAACAGTGAAAATTGAAGCGCCGGCCAGTATTCGCAGTAAACAAACGCAACGAATTGTAGTGAAAGCCGCGCCCGGTAGTGAAGTAACCTTGGCTGCGGTTGACAATGGTATCCTTCAAGTGACTGATTTTTCTACACCGGATGCGTTCACATATTTCTATGCCGCGCGTGCGCTTGCCGTTCAGTCATTCGATATGTATCCACTTTTATTCCCTGAGTTAAAAGCGCGCTTGAGCAGTACCGGTGGTGACGGCGATTTGGAATTGAGCAAAAGAACCAATCCAATGCCTGCTAAGCGTGTTAAACTGGTTTCATATTGGAGTGGAATTGTAAAAGCAGATGGTAGTGGAAATGCCAGTTTCGATGTGCCGGTTCCGGCCTTCAGTGGGCAAATTCGATTAATGGCCATGGCCTATAAGAACGAAAGTTTTGGAGCCGCTTCACAACCCATGACTGTAGCTGATCCCTTGGTTATTAGTACGGGATTACCAAGATTCTTAAGTCCAAAAGATAGTGTAAGCGTTCCTGTTACTATTAGCAATACTACCAATCAGTCTATTACGGTAACCGCCCAAATTCAGAGTACCGGTCCGGTTGCGGTAGTTGGTGCCAAACAGCAACAGGTTTCTATTCCTGCTCAACGGGAAGCCAATGTGTTGTTTACCGTTGTAGCACAGTCATTAGGATTATCTGATATTACCATTTCGGCTCAGGGAGGGAATGTGAAAGTAGACGAAACCATCAATATTGGAGTTCGACCTTTATCACCGCTTCAATCGAGAACGGGTGCCGGTGTGGTGAATGGTGGAAGTACCACCAATATTGTATTGAATCCTGGCGATTTGTTGCCATCCAACTTAAAATACAAGTTAGTGGTGAGTAAGAATCCGGCACTCAATCTGGGTAAGCAATTGCAGTATTTAACACAATATCCATACGGTTGTACAGAGCAAACAATATCTATTGCATTTCCTCAATTGTACCTCGATGATTTGTGGCAACAATGGAAAGGAACCAAATCTGGAAATGCATCCGGGGCAGCCGTACAAGAAGCCATTCGAAAATTAAAAATGCGTCAGTTATACGATGGTGGCTTTACATTATGGGATGGAGAAGTAGACGCGCATTGGTGGGCTTCGGTTTATGGTGCTCATTTCCTATTGGAGGCACAAAAGGCCGGTTTTGAAGTAGATAAGAAAATGATGGATGCATCTTTGTCGTACTTAAACAATCGACTTAAGAGCCGTCAACTGATTACCTATTATTACAACCAAAATCAGGAAAAGAAGATCGCTCCGAAGGAAGTAGCCTATAGCTTGTATGTATTGTCTTTGGCCGGTAAGCCGAATGTTGCCACCATGAACTATTATAAATCAAACCCTCAATTATTGAGTTTGGATAGTAAATACTTGTTGAGTGCTGCCTATGCATTGGCAGGCGATAAAGAGAAGTTTCAACAGTTACTTCCTAATAGTTTTTCCGGAGAAATTTCTGTAGCTCAATCGGGTGGTAGTTTTTACAGTGATGTTCGAGATGAGGGAATTGCTCTGAATGCATTGGTGGAAGTAATGCCCAATCATCCGCAGGTAGGCTTGATGGCGCAGCATATTTCGCAGCAATTGAGCAGTAGGGTGTACTATACTACCCAAGAATGTGCCTTTAGTTTCTTAGCACTTGGTAAGATGGCACGTGCGGCAAACGGAACCAATATTAGCTACGATTTGAGAGCAAATGGCAAAGCACTTGCATCAAATGCCACTAGCTCTCTTAGTTTTGATAACAAAGAGCTAACAGGTGGTGGAACGGTGATGCTCACAACTAAAGGGAATGGAAAGCTTTACTATTTTTGGCAAGTAGAAGGAGTAAGTGCATCGGGGAACTACAAAGAAGAAGATCAATTTATTAAAGTACGCAGAAAGTTCTTTGATCGATTTGGGAAGCCTATCCAAGGAAATCAATTCAAGCAGAATGATTTGATCATCGTTCAATTGACTCTTGAACAAGCCTATAACAAGCCTGTAGAACAAATTGTAATTACTGATCTACTGCCGGCCGGTTTTGAAATAGAAAACCCAAGAACAAAAGAAATTCCCGGAATGGATTGGATCAAAGATGGGGCGACGCCTACGGCCTTAGACGTTCGGGATGATCGTATCTTATTCTTCCTCGACTTGTTCAATACCAAACAAACTTATTACTATGCGGTAAGGGCTGTTTCTCCGGGAGTGTACCAATTGGCTCCTGCAGCCGCTGACGCTATGTATAAAGGAGAATACCATTCATACAACGGTGCCGGAAGCATTCGGATCGTAAAATAAGTGAGATGGATAAAATCAAAAGGCGGATTGAACTTTAAAGTTCAGTCCGCCTTTTTTATTCGCTGACTACTGTTTTGTTTTGATTTCAATGCGTTCGCCAACGGCATCGTATCGGTATTTCTTGTAGCGCCTCAGATAGAGTAGTTTGCCGTTCTTGTCGTAAAACTTCCAATCTCCAATTTTCCAATTGTTCTTGTACTGACCGATCGATTTTATTTCCCCTTCTTCCAAATATTCCAGCCATACTCCTTCGCGCTCATTAAGCTTGAAAAAGCCGGAATCTTTGAGTTTTCCGGAGGAAAACCAAGATTTGTATTCTCCGTCGAGTAGACTGTTAATATTGACCCTACCTTTTCTGATGGTATAATTCCGGATGTTCATGAGTTGGCCATTGTAATGCCATGTTTTCCAAATACCCTTACTATAATTTCTCCAGAACAATCCGGAATCTGCTAAAACTCCATTACTAAAATAGCGTTGGTAAACACCTGTTAAAAGGCTCTTTTTGAAAACAGCAGTAGAAGCCACCGATCCGTCGGGGAAGTAGCGTACGAATACACCGCTTTTGTTTTTAAGTCCGTGTCCTTTGTATTCACCAAAAGCAACTTTGTTTCCGTCTAAGGTGTAGAAAGTGATCTCGTATTTGTTTTTGTAAAGTCTCTTCGGCAAACCCATAAAGGTCACATACTCCATTTCACTTTCTGCTTCAAAATTAGAATTGAAATAGACGTACTTCATTGTGTCGGAAGAGTCTGAAACAAAGAAGGATTTAAGTAACAATATGGGCAACCACTGCAGCATCGTTATTTTACAAATGGTATTTCAAAACTTACGGTAAAATCGATCGCTCGGTTGTGTGAAACGGCCGGTGACCATTGCTTAAGACTTCTAAAGAAGCGCTCGGTTTCTTTCGACAAGAGTTCGTGAGGGCTATCCGTAATCACAAAGTCCTTAAACTCACCCAATTTAGTGATCGTGTATCTTCCTTTTACCATGCCGCTCACGTTCTTATCTAGAAGCTCTTTGGGCCAGAAAATATTATCGAGCATATACGTATTAAAATCAGTGAATCGATCCAAATTTGGGTAGGGGGCTTTAGCAATGCTACAGAAATCGCCGGTTTTGGTACCTGTGCTGTCGAAACATTCCATAGCGGTTACTTTATCGGATTTGTAAACTTCAATGGTACTCAAATTTCCATTTTCATGGTAGTAATTCCATTTTCCTTCCTTCAAATTGTAGACATATGAACCTTTTGAATCGATTTTTCCATTGGGGAAGTAACTGGTCCAGCTTCCATGCAGCGAAAATGCAGGCAAACTGTTGTGTAGAATTTCCTTTACAATTAGTGGCCTAGATGAAGCATAAATGCTGTCGGGATCGGGGAAACCGGCTTCGAATTTTAATCCACCGTTTTCATACCAACTGCTCCAGCTACCGGTCATTTGGTCATTAATTACCATACCCGAATCTTTCATGCCTCCTGACTGGTAGTAAAATTTCCAAACGCCTTGGCGAGAATTATTGATAAAATTACCTTCACTAGCTTTGTTTCCGTTTTCATAGTACACAGAATAAGGACCGTCTTTGACTTCTAAATTGGGGTCTTTGAAGTATGCTTTTAGAATGGGTTTGTTATTTGGATAAACTGCTATCAAATACCAGTGATCTCCGGACCGAATTGCTAGTCCGGCAATGGCAGCTTTTGATTTTGAAGTCGGCTGAAATGACGCGTCAAAGTATTTCCTTAACGTATCATTTTTTTGAGAAAATGATGCGTAACTACTTAAGATAAAAAGAAGGAGTAGTGTTTTTTTCATGCGTTTGATTGTCAGTACAATGAATCGAAACTATTTATTTTGTCCGATTTCATAAAAATTGGATTGAATAAGTTTCTAACATGCTATTCTCCTCTTTGAGATGAATGATTCCTTTTTCAACATACAATTTGCTACTCTAGTTCTAAATCATGAGTTTACTATGACGATAGGTATTGCTTTTGAACACATTATGCGCAACCCTTTAATGAGTGTAATTCAATGGCTGAACCCACTGCTACCATACTTTCAACCTAAAGGCGGAGGAATTTCTATTACAAATAGATGAACACCTCCCTGCGAATTATTTTCGGCCGATGATCCCCGAATTATTAAATGGAATTATAAACTTCATTGTATAATCGATATTTCTGTTATGAGAAACGGCCGGCACCCATTGTTTGAGGCTCTTGAAAAAGCGCTCTGTTTCTTTCGATAGCAGTTCGTGAACGCTACTCGTTATTTTAAAATCAATGAGTTCGCCATTTCGGGTAATAGTGTATTCTCCAAATACAACTCCATCAATTGCTTGCTTCAATAATTCTTTTGGCCAGATAATGTGATCGTACATATAGGTTTTAAAATCGGTGCGTTCATCTAAAATGGGATAAGGCTCGCGTTCTAATGCACAATGGTCGTTCGTTTTAAATCCTGTACTATCAAAGCATTCCAATGATTCTAATTTTTGTTCTTTGTATTCTTCTTTTGTGCTGATTTCTCCATTCTCATAGTAGAATTCCCATGAACCTGTTCTTTGATTGTTCAAATAGCTTCCTTTGGAATCAAGATGTCCATTGCTGTGATAACTTATAAAACCCCCGTTTAATGAGGAGGATGGATATTCATTCATTATTATCCAAAAAATGACCACTGTCTTTGAAGCTTTCTCCAAGCTATCATAACTAGGATAGTTCGCTATTGATTTCACTTGCCCATTCTCATGCCAACTGGTCCATGTTCCGGCCATTCTTCCGTGAACAACCATGCCGGAATCCTTTAGTTTTCCCGAAGCATAGTAATACTTCCGGAAGTATTAC
>DGDD01000279.1 GCA_002385265.1 Chitinophagaceae bacterium UBA3961 | reverse complement strand
TAATAATTAACAATTAATAATTGGGAGACCCTGAGGTGTTGGGAGTTAGGCGTTAGGTTTTAGGCCTTAGGTTTTAGGCTTTAGGTTTTGAGAGACATAGTTTCATTCACCGCAGCGGCGCAGCGTTCCTTCGACTAGGCCTTCGGCCTGCTCAGGACAGGCTCGCAGCGATTTCGCAGCGCTGGCAGTCTCTCTGTATTTCCTCCATCTTCCCTCCTTATTTTCACCACAGATAGCGCAGATTATTACTGATTGACACAGATTAGCCTCCGATATTTAATCAGCCTGTATTCCACCTGTTCCTCCTCTTGTTCTTTCTTAATCAATTATTTTCTCGAATAACGATAAGATCCTGTCCACTTATTCGTAGCACAAGTTTTAGAAGTAACGGTAATCTCCACTACGCAAGTTGTAGATGCTGGGGTGCCGGTAATGGTAAAGCTATTGCTAGCAGAAGTACTGCTTCTTTCTTCGGTAAAAAAGGTTGTTGAAACACCGTCGGGACGGGCTTTTACTTGGATAGTAACACCGCTGGTAGGCAAGGTGCTGCCGATTGTAACGGTCAATGGGAATGTTGGTCCGGGAGCCGCTGCTTCGTTGGCGCCATTGGCCGGACTAGTAGTAACGGTTAATGTTTTTTCTGTGCTACAGCTATCGGATGTACCGCCTTTCTTTCCACAAAATGGCATTGATACTGCAAGTGTTGCAAGCGCTAGGCAGGTAAAAAGCAATTTTTTCATGTTATGATTTTTTACGAAGGATTGGTTCTCAGTCCCCTCCGATACTTTATATACGTAAAATAGTGAAAAAAGGTCAACCTCACAAGGTTCGTTGAAGAATCTGCTGGGTATGAGGTTTTAGGCATTAGGCTTTAGGCTTTGAGACATAGTTTCATTCACCGCAGCGGCGCAGCGAACGCAGCGATTTCGCAGCGCTGGCTTTTCCTCGTTCCTCGCTTCCTCTCATCCTCGATCCTGATCTCTCGGCCGTTTAATTATTAATTATCAATTATTAATTAACAACTACCCATTGTACACCTGCACATTCCTATTAAAACTCTCATCCAAAGAGATAAAGGTTTCTGTTCTTTCAATCCCTTTGATCTTTTGTAGTTCATCGTGGAGAACGAAGCGAAGCTGGTTGATGTCTTTGCATACAATTTCAGCGAAGATGCTATAGTTACCGGTAGTGTAGTTGAGACGAACGATTTGTGGGATCTTCTGTAATTCTTTGGCAACTTGATCGTAGAGCGAACTCTTTTCTAAGTAGATACCAATGAAGGCTATAACATCATAGCCTAGTTGCTTTAAGTCTACATTCAATTTGGTACCCATTACGATACCTGCTTCTTGAAGTTTTTTTATTCGAACGTGGATAGTACCCCCTGAAACGAACAACTTTTTACCTAAATCTGCATAAGAAATTTCAGCAGTGAGCATCATTTCTTGAATAATTTGCAAATCGAGTTTATCTAAATTCAATTTTACTGGCATTTGACCGTTGATTTTTGAATAAATTTACATTTATATGCAAATATTTATACAATATCTATATTTTCAAAATTTTTGTTGAAATATTATCAAAATATACCCCAATTACTTTAATATTGCACTGTAATCGTTCTTTAACAACAACGACACACATACTGTGGAGTGATGGAATTTTGGCAGACATGCCCTCTCGTCTCGAGGGTGGGGGTCACAGGATAAACGCAGCATAGAGCCGACGTTACCATTGGTAAGGCCGACCAGGGTTGACCACTATCTTCTTTGTGTTGCAGCTAACTGCCCCGTGGAGGTTCGAGTCCTCCCTCTACAGCGGATTTTTCTCATAATCTCTAACAAGCAAGCAAGAACTGAAGAGATTGACACCCCGTTCCGTTCTCGGAATGGGGATTTTTGTTTATAGAAAGAACGCAGAGATAGGTGAGTGTTTTATTTTGAGTTGCTATTTAAAGAGGCGCAGAGAAACGCGGAGTTAATTAAGAATTAAGAATGAAACAGCCGAGAGATCAGGAGCGAGGATGAGAGGAAGCGAGGAACGAGGAAAAGCCAGCGCTGCGAAACCGCTGCGGACGCTGCGCCGCTGCGGTGAAGAAACTCCCCAATCATCACATTTACCCTATCCTTTCTTATCCAACGAATCCCTCAACCCATTCCCCAACAAATTAAACGATAACACCAACAACATAATCGCGAAGCCGGGTATTAGAGCGAGAAAAGGATTATTCGTGATAATATAATTATAATTTTCCTTGATCATCAATCCCCAACTGGGTTGTGGAGGCTGTACACCAATTCCTAAAAAGCTTAAACCCGCTTCAATTACAATAGCCGTTGCGAAGTTCGCGGCTACTACCACCCATACCGGCCCCATTATATTGGGAATGATGTGCTTCCAAATAGTACGCATAGACGAATATCCCAATACCTTCGCCGCATTCACGTATTCTAACTCGCGGGCCGATTGCATCTGCGTTCTTACCAATCGCGCGATGTTTACCCATAAGGTCAGTCCAATGGCTAAGAGCACTTGCCAAAAGCCTTTTCCTAATAAGAGCGTTAACGCAAATACCAATAACAAAGTGGGAATGCTCCAGATCACATTGATGAACCACATCACAATGGCATCGGTTCTTCCACCAAAATAGCCGGCAATGGCACCAAGGAATAAGCCTAAACTCAACGACACCAATACCGTCATCAATCCAACGGATAAGCTTACCCGCGTTCCTATGAGTAATCTGCTCAAAATATCTCTTCCAAACTTATCGGTACCCAGATAAAACGTTTTATGCACAATCGATGCTTTGCTGAGTGTGCCACCTTTTTGCTGAAGCGCATATTTCTGTACAATGCCCGTATCATCGTCTACATATTTGTTGACTACAATACTGTCGCGCAGTAGTTGATAGCTGTGAATAGGAACATATTGATAGGCATCTGTGGTTCCGAAGAATGCACTCTTCTCAATGGTTTTATTGGGGATGGGTACTAAAAGAAAGTCGACAGAAAAGCCCGGCTTCTTTCCTCCTATTTCTACGATGATTCTATTGGCGTTCGGACTTGCATCGGGTGCCCACCAATAGGCTGTAATGGCAATTACTAAACTCAATGAAATGACCACCAATGCAAAGACCGCTCCTTTGTTACGAAGCAGTTTCTTGAATAGGGACGTATTGGCGGTGGTAGACATGCTTCTTAATTACTGTGTTTGCGTTCTTTCCAAGTGTAGTTCCCAATCAATCCAAAACCTCCGGCTATAATGGTGTACAAAATATGAAAGGGTTGCATCAGCACAAACCAAACAGCCAAGCGCTGCTGATGGAAGAACTTCATTACCGCATTCAAGAAGGGAAATTCAATGAGTATTTTGGCTAGGAAGAAGATCAACAACATCGATGCCGCTGTTTCTGAGAACAAAGCTTTGAATACCAAGAGCAACAAACAACAGTTCAGTACATACACTCCGCCCATCACCGTTTGTAAGTTCTTCTCCGTATAAAATTTGGCCTTGCTGGCCCAGCGGATTCGTTGACTGAAAAAATCGGACCAACTGTTGACTGCTGCCGTAGAAACAATGGCTTCCGGATGTTTGCAATAGGAAATGGTATCGGGACGAATGCTTCTGATCTTTTGCATCAACAATACATCATCACCTGAAGGGGTACCCTCTATTCCTTCAAAGCCCTTTATTTCTTCAAATAGTTTTTTGGAATAGGCCAGATTAGCACCGTTGCACAAAGAATGAAATCCGGAATACACAGCAGCTCCGGTGATGCCTTGAAGTGTCAGAAAGTCCATGGTCTGAAACAAGGCCACAAAACTCTTCTTCTTCGAAATAATTTTCACAGGCGCCGCAATGAAGGCAGTATCCATGTTTTCATAATGAGCTACCAATCGATAGATCCAACGAGAGCTCATCGTACAATCTGCATCGGTGGTGATAATCAAATCGGCTTGACTTGCTTTGATGCCGGCATTAATGGCTCTCTTTTTATGGGCACCGGCTTCCAAATGAGGTTCCAATTCATTCAATGAAAGCACCTGATAAGGAAAAGAAAGATTGAAGGAATGAATGATGGACACCGATGGGTCGGTGGAATGATCGTCGATGAAAATGTATTCACACAAGTGCTTTGGATATTCTTGTGTTTGCAAGCAATGCAAGAGGGCCGGTAAATGCACGGCTTCATTTCTAAAAGGTATGATGACTGCTACTTTAGTAACAGGGTCTTTGTCTTCTGCCAAAAACATCGGAATGGCTTTCCATTTTCTTCTATAAAAATCAATTAGAATGGCATAGCCAATAAAGAGTAGAAAGAGGAATAGTATGAGAAAAGTAGTGGCCATGAAGCGCTTGTTTATGCTGATTCGTCTTGGCCTCTAAGATACGAGATTAGGGTGGGTAAATACGATGACTTGTACAGGGCATGCGAACCTTTGATCCATTTGATTTTCAAATGAAGTACTCCTTTCAAAGCCGTGGCAGCTTTGGGCACAATCACCGAATCGTATTCGCCTAAGATGAGGGTTGCCGGGGTTTTGTGTTCGTTCAATTGTTGGGTAAGGGTGGTGGGATGACTGTTGAGGTAGCGACTGTTCACCCATCGATCGTACAAAGCTTTTCGTTCTTGTGCATCTAAAAGGTATTGGCTCGTCATCTTTAAAAATCCTTTGGTGCTGATGCCTAGTTTCACTGATAAAGAAAGCAAGCCGTAAATCAAACGGTAACTGGCAAGACAGGCTTTAAAGAACAAGCGACCTGCACTAGTGCTAGTAGCGAGTTGATACCAGAATCGGCGCAGCAATCCATCGGGTGCCAATAAAAAGAGACGATCAACGGTATTGGGTTGATGGCAATAAATGGAAGCAGCGTAGCGTCCGCCCATACTATATCCTAATAAAGAATAGTGAGGATGCTGTGGCGAGAACTGTTGTTGAAGGGCTACTAACAGTTGGCCCCATTTGCTATCTGTTTGCTTAACAGATGTGGGCCATTGAGTGATGCCGTGCCAGGGGAGGTGGATGGCTACCACCGTGTATTCGGTTAATTGGGCGGCCATTTCTTCAAAAATAAAGGGCGAATTTCCATAGCCCGGAAAGCAGAAAAGCAGGGGGCGACCGGGTGTTGTGTGCTCCACAAACAGTTTTATGGGACCCGATTCCATACAATATTGATTGAAAATCTGCATGTTATAAAATTACAACCCCTTTCACAGCTTTAGAAAATAATTTGTTTAAAAACTTTGGAGATACGAACACCAATTAGTACCTTCATATAGTTGTATAAACAACTATATGCCAAACAACCAATTTAAAAGAGGAGAACTCTACAGCTTTATTACCGGAAAGGCCAGCACCGCGATAGCAAGACGATTGCAGAAGAAGTTTAACAACGCAGGATTGAATTTGACGATTGAGCAATGGAGTGTGTTGTATCATTTGTGGAAGCAGGATGGAATTAGTCAGCAAGAATTGTGCAATGCTACCTTCCGCGACAAACCCAGCATAACCAGATTGGTCGACAATTTGGAGAAGCTTCAATTAGTAAAACGGGTGCCATCGGATGCCGACAGACGCATCAACTTAATTTATCTCACCAAGCAATCGCAGCAATTGCAGGAAGATACGATGGGAATGGCGGAAGAAACCTTGATGGAAGCCTTGGAATCGGTACCGCCAGATAAAATAGAAGTGTGTAAAGAAGTATTGCAGATCGTGTACGACAATTTAAAGTAATTCGAATTCTAACATATTAAACTACGTCATATGAGCACTGAAATCAAACAAGCCTCCATCAAGGGCGGCGAATGGCTGATCAAAGAAAGTTCTCCTTTTGAAACTTTTTCTCCCGAAGATTTCAACGAAGAACAACAGATGGTAAAAGACATGTGTGGTTCTTTCTTGGAAGCGGAAGTATTGCCGATCCTCGATCGCATTGATAAAATGGAAGAAGGGTTGATGCCGTCGTTGGTTGCCAAAGCGGGTGAGCAAGGTTTGTTAGGTGCTTCTATTCCGGAAGAATTGGGTGGATTGGGAAAAGACTTTATCACTTCTACCCTTGTGAACGAGGGATTGGGCGGTGGTTTTAGTTTCAGTGTGGCCGTTGCGGCCCATACCGGTATTGGAACTTTGCCGATCCTCTACTTTGGTAACGACGCACAAAAAGCCAAGTACATTCCAAAATTGGCAACGGGCGAATGGAAAGGTGCTTATGGTCTTACAGAGCCTAATAGTGGTAGTGATGCCTTGGGTGCGAAAACAACAGCGGTGTTGAGCGCCGATGGCAAGCATTATATTTTGAATGGTCAGAAATGCTGGATCACCAATGGTGGTTTTGCAGATGTATATACGGTGTTTGCAAAAATTGACGGTGACAAGTTTACCGCCTTTATTATAGAAAGAGGATTTGAAGGATTTACGCAAGGTCAGGAAGAGCACAAGATGGGGATCAAGGGATCCTCTACGGTTCAGTTGTTCTTCCAAGATTGTAAAGTGCCTGTAGAGAATGTATTGGGAGAAATTGGAAGAGGCCATGTAATTGCCTTCAACATTTTGAACATTGGTCGTTTGAAATTGTGTGCTGCTGCTTTGGGTGGTGCGAAGCGTGCGATGGGCATTACTGTTCAGTATGCCAATACCAGAGAGCAGTTCAAAACACCGATTGGTCAATTTGGAGCAATCAAGAACAAGTTGGGAGAAATGGCGGTACGCCTTTGGGTTTGTGAATCGGCTTTGTACCGTGCCTCTAAATGGATCGATGACAAGGAACATGAATTGTTGAACAGCGGCAAGCCCTTTAACGAGGCTTTGTTGGGAGCTGCGGAAGAATATGCCATTGAATGTGCGATGTTGAAAGTATATGGAAGTGAAGTGTTGGATCATATTGTAGACGAAGGCGTGCAAATACACGGTGGTAATGGCTATAGCGATGAGTATGTGATTTCGAAAGCGTATAGAGACAGCAGAATCAACCGTATTTACGAAGGAACGAACGAGATCAACCGACTCTTAACCGTAGACATGGTATTGAAACGTGCGATGAAGGGTAAATTGGATTTGATGGGTCCGGCTTTTGCGGTGCAGAAAGAGTTGATGAGCATTCCTGATTTTGGCAGTGGGGAAGAAGCGCCGTTTGAAGCAGAGCGCAAATTGATCGCCAATTTCAAAAAAGCAATTTTATTGACAGCCGGTGCAGCCATTCAGAAATACATGCAGAAGATTGAAGGCGAGCAAGAGATCTTGATGAATATTGCCGACATGGCCATTGAAACCTACAATGCAGAATCTGCTTTGTTGCGTTTGATGAAATTGACCGAACAAAAAGGCGCGGCTGCTGTTGAATACGAGAAAGCCATTGTAAGCACTTATTTGTATGATGCCGCCGACCGCATTCACAAGCACGCAAAGGATGCCGTGAACAGTTTCGCTGAAGGCGACGAGCACCGCATGATTTTATTAGGACTGAAACGTTTCACCAAAGCTGCCCCTTTCAACAGCAAAGCTGCCAAGCGTTTCATCGCCGATAAAATTTTAGCTGATAACACGTATAAACTATAATAAACAGATTAAGTAAGAACTACGCTTAATTTGTCCGTTCTCTTAATGGAGTCCCGCTGTAAGGCGGGATTTTTTTTGAGATTCTTTCACTTAACATCTTTGAAGTAGAAGTTGTTGAGCAGAGAAGTTGTAATTGTGGATCACAATTTTGTGGTTTTTGAGCAAAAGATTAAAAGACTGTTGTTCTTTTGTTTTTGTTAGTGAAAGGGGCTCAAACTCTTGGGCGAAAGAAATACTATCTTATACAGCACAAATGAAATACGAGAAATAATCGTTAATTGAATCAGTTAAGCCATTGCAAAAAATGTCCTATGTGTTATAAAGCTACATTGATGATTCCGTAATGCTAATTAATTACTTTCACAAAGACACCCACAACTTTAAACTTTTGTAAATCATCTTCAGTTAATACAATGTCTTCGTAGAAATTCAAGTCGGACAACGGCTTTAGCACAATAGATTCGTGTCTCCATGTATCTTCAGATCTACTCTTTACGCTATGGTACTCTTTGACTGTGTAGCCTGATCCAAATTCTGAGTCATTTATTGATGTTGATTGAACTAAAACTATTTTCCCGTTTCGAGATCCACCTGGATCTTCTGAAAACAAACAGTAGGAACCATTCGGAATTCTTTTATTCATCGATTCGCCAACTACCTTACATATGAAGTAACCTTCTCTAGCTGCTACGTTGAAAGGTGGTTCAACCCATGTTAGCTCAGATTGTTGTTGTAAGGGACTGAAATCACCAGCTGCAACTGTGATATCAATCAATGGGATACAATTGACGTATGGCTTTATCTCATCGTTGCGTAAAACTCTAAATTGGAAGGGTTTTTAAACGTTTCAATATGTTTTTTGAGATATTCTTGAAGTGATTTATTGCAAGCATATATGTACGTGCCTCGTATTCCTCTATACATTAGAGTTTTATAGATATTAATAATATACTTTTTTAATTCATCACCACTAGCGCCAATTCTTCCATATTTGTCGTAGTACTTTTTTGCATCAATTTCAATTTGGTTGGTTGTTGGGTTGTAGTCTATTTGACTCGGTCTGTTTTTAGTTAGGTGCTATTGAAAAATTCACAGAGAAGATAGTGCAAAAAAAGACCGCTCTCGCGGTCTCTCCTATAATTATTTTTGAATCCCTCTTAGTGAGCAGCAGCTCCGTTGCTAGGGTGTGGCTTGCCGTTGTGACAAGTCATACAGGTTACAGGGGGAACAGCGCCTGCGGTGCCGGAGTTGAACTTGAAGAATTTCTTGTTGATTTTGCCGGTCATCTTCCACATATTGCGAGCCATTTGCTTTTCAGGCTTCTCGTCGCTGGCGAAGTCCATTTTGAAACGGCCGTCTACTTGAGCGCCGGCATGACAGAAATTACATTTTACTCCCAATGCATCATTGAAGCCGTGCATGATCTTGTCGAGATCTTCGTGGCTGATGTCTTTGGGTAATACTTTTAAATTGCGCTTGGGTTGTTCTTGTGGTGGCTGGCTGGCTGCAATGCCTAATACCACAGTGGCTGAGAGCAGCAGCACTACTGCAAATTTCTTGTTCATAGTCATGTTGATTGGTGTTTGTTACGCGAATCCCCAAAGGAAGGTTGTGCCTCTCAAGATTCATTAATGTGAATTTGACGATTATTTGTCAATAAACTGTCACCCGATCTTTGATTTTTTTCGATTTATTTTGCATTTATGGCCACCAAAAACAAACAAGCTGCTATCGGCTTCATCTTTATCACCCTCCTCATCGATGTTATAGGCTTTGGAATCATCATCCCCGTGATGCCCAAACTGATCCAACAAATGATCCATGGCGATATTAGCGACGCCTCCCGTTGGGGCGGCTACCTGCTCTTCGCCTATGCCGGAGTACAGTTCCTCTTCGCCCCCGTGCTCGGTAACCTGAGTGATAAATACGGTCGCAGACCCGTACTGCTGATCTCCTTGTTTGGCTTCGGACTCGATTACCTCTTTCTCGCTTTTGCCCCCTCCATCGGTTGGCTCTTCCTAGGTAGAGTGATCGCCGGTATTACCGGTGCCAGCTTTACCACCGCTACCGCCTATATCGCCGATGTGAGTACCCCGGAAACCAAGGCTAAGAATTTCGGTATGATCGGCGCGGCGTTTGGAATGGGCTTTATCATCGGTCCCGTTATTGGTGGACTCCTCGGTGGCTTCGGTCCCCGCTTCCCCTTTGTTGTGGCGGCCATCCTTACTTTACTCAACTGGCTCTATGGCTTTTTTGTATTGCCCGAGTCTTTGTCGCTGGAAAACCGCCGCGAGTTCGATTGGAAACGCGCCAATCCCATCGGTTCTTTAAAAGCGATTCAGAAATATCCGGCCCTGTCGGGACTGGTTGTATCCTTCGGATTGATCTACCTGGCTTCTCATGCCGTACAAAGCAATTGGAGTTATTACAGCATCTATAAATTCAATTGGCATGAACGTGAAGTGGGTATTTCTTTGGGTGTGGTTGGTGTTTGCGTGGCCATTGTGCAAGCGGGATTGATGAAGAAGAGTTTGCAATTGTTTGGACAAGAAAAGAGCGTGTACATCGGTTTCTTGTTTTATGCATTGGGGATGGTATTGTTCGCGCTGGCTTCGCAGGGTTGGATGATGTATGCGTTCACGATCGTGTATTGCTTGGGTGGTATTGCGGGTCCCGCGATCCAAGGTATTATTTCCAACCAAGTGGCGGCGAATGAACAGGGGGAGATCCAAGGGGCGCTTACGAGTTTGATTAGTTTAACTTCTATTATTGGTCCGCTGATGATGACCGGATTGTTCTCCTATTTCACGAGTAATAAAGTGGCGGTTAAAATGCCGGGTATTCCGTTTTATGTTGGAGCGGTGTTTATGGTGGTGAGTGCTTATATGGCGTATAGGGCATTGCATCCGGATAGGAAGCAAGTTGTTTAGTTTTTTGGTTATTAAGTTAGGGTAAAGTTTTTTTTACCGCGGCGGCGCAGCGGACGCGGCGGTAACGCAGCGAGTCTCTCATTGTGTCAGCCTCAAAAGTTTTGAAAACAGCTCGTAAAGGAATTTCCCTAGATAACTTAAGCATTTACTTATTTTATAAGAGGGTTTAAACGCCGCGTAATCGCTGCGTTCGCTGCGCCGCCGCGGTTCAAAACTCAAAACTAAAAAACTTAGAACTCAACAACTTAATTTATATATCTCGCAAAAAACTCCCAAGTCCTCAGCATCTGATCAATTCTCTGCCTATTCACTCCACTTCTCGTGATTTCATGGGTAGCACCCGGATGACGCACATATTCCACCGGTCTGCCTAATACTTTCAAGCTCTTGTATAATTGCTCACCTTGAATAACACCGGTTCTTAAATCGTTCTCACCATGGAAAATGATATACGGAGTAGTGATGTTTTGAACATAGTTGATGGGCGATTCACGCTCTAGAATCGGCAATACATTCTTCTCCCAAGGATATCCCCCAAAATAATTCGGTACCAAACGCCAAGCATTACCCTCACCAAAGAAAGCTCTTAAATCGTATACCCCTCTCTGTGAGCAAGCCGCTTTGAAACGTTTGTCGTGACCAATAATATAGGCCACCAAATAACCTGCATAAGAACCACCGGTTATGGCCAGTTTAGAAGTATCGGCCCAACCTTCGGCTACCGCTTTGTCGAGAGAAGTGAGCACATCTCTCATCGGTCCATTGCCCCAATCGTTCACATTGGCTCTGAGGAAATTCACTCCATAACCACCCGATCCGCGGGGATTGCTGTACACCACACCATAGCCTTTTGAACACCAGAACTGAAACTCATGCCACATTGAGTTTTCGCCGGGTCCCCACATAGCAGAAGGTCCACCGTGGATTTCCAATAACAATGGATATTTCTTGCCGGGCTCGTAATTGGTGGGTTTCATCACCCAGTATTCAACCGTTAACCCTTTCTCATTCACAAAACTGTGTTTTTCGGGTATGCTTAATTGTTTGTTTGCGATCCAGTCGCTGTTATGATGCGTGAGTGCTTTATCGGTTTTGAAATCGCCCGTACTCACATACAGTTCAAATGGATTGGTGACCTGTGTTTTGGAATACACTGCCACGCCGTTTTTAATAGCAATGGCGTTGATACCGGAATTCACATCGGTGAGGGTGGTGATTTTTCTGGTTGGAATCTCCAATTTATTCAAGGTAATACCACCGTTTGAAGAAGCGGTGAAATAGAGGGTATTGTTATCGGGCCCCCAGATCACACTGTTCTTATTTCTGTCGAAAGGAATGGTGAGAACAGATTCCGGACTGCCATCTACTGCAATGATGCCCAGCGCAGGAACGGAGGCAAAGCCGGTATTGCCATATTGAAAGGCAATGAATTTACCATCGGGAGAAACAACGGAACCGTTATAACTCATGTCTTTTTTGCCAAGGAATAAAGTAGCAGCTCCGGTGCTGAGATCTACTTTCATGATCTGTGATTCCTGTGTTCTATCGGGGCTGACTTCAGTATTGTAATCGGCATCCACTAAAATACTATTGGTGCCGGGAATGAATTGAGGATTGGAGAAACTGTAGAATCCTTTGGTAACCGGAACGGGATTGCCGCCTTTTTTGAGGTTGAGTAAGAACACATGGCTGATGGAAGATTCGCCGCTGGTGGTTGACTCCTCTTGAAAATTGAGTTTGTTGATCACTTTCGCCATGCGGTCGGTTTCGTTGAGCTCTAAATAAGCTCTCACTTCTTCCATTGATCCATTGGGATCGGGTTTGGCAGTATTGGGAACGAGGTTGCTGTTATTGGTGAATCCGGGTTTCTCGCTGTTCCAACTGGGCACTTCTTTGTTGGGATTGAGTTGCGGATCGCGAATGAATTCTTTGAGATTGATGGAAGCAGTGAACAAGAGCGCGGTACCATCGGCATTCCAACGTGGATTGGAAGCACCGTATTTGAAATTGGTCAATTGCTTGGGTTCGCCTCCACTCAAGGAAAGCAAGAACAATTGTGGTCGACCGTTTACGGCTCTTACAAAAACAATGTCTTTTCCATTCGGACTAAAACTACCTTGTGAAGCACCTTCTTTAGCGGTTGTAATAGGATAGGCTTCTCCGTTACCATCGGTAGGGGCGATCCAAAGTTGGGTTGTGTATTTGTAGTCCCATTTAGCATTATCGTTCAGTTCAATGGAAGTTAGCGCGTACAGGGCTTTTGAGCCATCGGGGCTCAATGCCACGCTGTTGATGGATTTTACCTGAAGGAGGTCGGTAACTTTGATGCCTTCTTTTGTTTGAGCGAAGGCAGTAATGTAAAAGAAGGATACGAGTATCCAAGCAGCTGTTTTTCTCATAATCTCTCGTTTAAAAAATTGTTTGAAATCCGTCATTTAAATGTACGTGATTCCCTTCACACCATTAAAATCACGAACTTTGGGCACTTAAATTACGACGATTATGGGCAAATTACAGCAAGAGTTCAATGAATACCGTTCTAAAATGAACGAGGTGATTTTAAGCAAGAACAATTTAGTGATGAAGCGCTTGTGGAACCTCGATACCAATACCTACGACGATGGTGCGCTTCCCAAAAAAACCAAAGAGATGTTGGGCTTAGTAGCCAGCATGGTTTTGCGCTGCGACGACTGTATTAAATACCACGTAGAAAAATGCCATGAACTGGGCGTCACCACCGAAGAGCTCTACGAAATCTTCGCCGTAGCCAATATTGTTGGCGGCACGATAGTGATTCCGCATACGAGGAGAGCGGCGGAGTATTGGGAGGAGCTAATTAATAAGTAATAATTAATAATGAAACAGCCGGGATA
>DGDD01000222.1:862-17804 GCA_002385265.1 Chitinophagaceae bacterium UBA3961 | reverse complement strand
GTTGTTGAGTTTTTTAGTTCTTAGGTTGTTGCACTATTGAAGAATGGAAGTGATCTTCACTCAAAAACGCCCAAAAGCACAAATTCAAACCAGTGTCTTGTGCAAAGCCCCAAACTCAAAAACTAAACTACTAAATCACTAAAAAACTAACCAACGAGTTTAGTGAAAAAAAATAGTTTCAAAGCCGTCTCTTCTCTAACAACACATATTGAGTATCCTCTCTCGCTGCGGCTGCTTCGCACCCTCGCTCGTTCGGAATGACGGGGATTTTTTTAAAAAAACCCAGATTTCTCGCATCCTTCTTCAGGCCTGTGGCCTTGCGAAGCATGCTCGAAATGGCTTCGGACATCATTTTCGGCAGAGATGGACGAATGGTACTTAAAAAATGAAACCATTGTAAATATATAAGAAGTATGCAACAGAGTAAATGTAGTAGAAAAGAATCTAGCTTTTTGATACCATCGATTATTCTTGATTAGCCAATCGCAAAACGCGTTAAAAGTAATAAGTTAAAAGTATTGGGTCATTTCATTTCTAACTCTCTCCCTCATCTACCCACATATAAGGCGGCTGTTCAATTCTTAACTCTTAATTCTTAATTACCCTCTTCTTCCAGTTTTTTTAAAGATTCAGCCAATAATTCAACTTGAATACAATTGCACGGTTCTTGTTTTTGAAGAAAGGATCGGTGAAATAGTTATCGGTATAAACGATGAACAGATCACTCATTGGTTTGTAACGCCATTGGAATCGACTATTGATATTAAAGTTGTTTCGTTGAGTGTTGTATTGAACAAAGGTGGTCCAGAAAAGTGTGGTAGAGAAATTGATTTCCGCTCGGGGCGCAATTAAGAATAATTCAGTGCTACCATAGTTGCCGGGAAATTTCAGTTTATTGTACTCGAATGAAATACTCAAATTAAGTAAGGGCTGAGAACGCAATACAAACTTGGTTACAATTTGTTGATAGGTACCATTGAATAAGGTTCCGCCTCCAACTCCCGCAGCAAAATTGAATTTTTTTCTGATATCAGAACTGTAAGTCAATTTTGTTTGA
Organism: Chitinophagaceae bacterium UBA3961; assembly: GCA_002385265.1. Classification (GTDB taxonomy): domain Bacteria; phylum Bacteroidota; class Bacteroidia; order Chitinophagales; family Chitinophagaceae; genus Endoryza; species Endoryza foliicola. The sequence continues at coordinate 16,747 of DGDD01000222.1, read as the reverse complement.
CTGTAATTGTAAACTTGAGCCGGAATAGGCGTAGCGTCTGTAAAGCTAATTGGGAACAACAAGTCTACAACAGTGTGCGACCCTGATAATTCTACACCCGAGGTGTTTTTCATTTCAAAACGGTAGCTGAATTCCGTATTGTTCTCATTGAATGTATTGTTCGGATTGTGAACGTTGTAATTTGAAAGTTGAAATGTATGACGCAGAATATTGCCTTGCTTTGGATTAATTCGGTAGGTCATCTCCGTAAACAAGTGTTTGAACCCAACTCTGATGGAAGTATCTCTTAACGCATCATAGTTTTCGATTCTTTGCACATAGCCCATATCTGTATAATAATTGGTGCCCACATTAGTGGCATCCAATACAAAACCGAAATTGGCGGTATTGTGTTCAAATCCAAAAGAGGAATAGCCCGATTTGTCGTTGATATTGGGTTTCCAACTTTGATTGTGAGAGATCCAGCCGCTCCAAGTTCCTTTCAGGTTCGCAAAGTTCATGTCAAAGCCGGCATTCCTTCCGTACTGATCCATTGGTTTGATGGCCTTTTCAGAGGCGGTCATAAATGCTTGATGGTTCAAGAAGTAGGCTCTAAACAAGGAGCGTTTAAAAAATCCTTGGTTTACGGATACTGCGGTATAGTTCTGAGATGCAAATTCATCTTTTCTTCCTGTTTGCATGTTCATAACCCCGATGCGTGTTCGAGAAGCAATATTCCCGCTTATTCTAGCTCCACCGTAGATGGGAATTCTATTGCCATTGTTATCCAACCCGATGGTTCTTGAATAGAAAGGTCGGATGGGGGGAATGCCGTAGCCTGCAAAAAGGTCAGCGTTTTCCAAAAAGAAGGTTCGTCTTTCAGGCAAGAAGATATTAAAGCGTGTAAGATTGGTTACTTGTTGGTCTACTTCAATTTGAGAGAAATCGGGGTTTACGGTTAAATCTAAATTCAAAGAAGAAGTGAGTCCAATTTTTGCATCAAAACCCGCATTGGCGGTTCCTTTCAAGGCTTCACTATTTTCTTTATCCTCATTTGCTCCACCTGTTACATAGGGGATAAACGAAATATTGCCTTTTGTTGGTGGCGGTGGATTGTCCCAAATTAAACTACCGGTATAACCTAAATCATACGACTTGAAATTGATGGGCATGCGGGTCCAAGTAGTGTATTCGTTTTCCTTCAAATCACTTCTCAAAAAATTCAATCCCCATTTTAGTTTTTCATTTGAATAGCGAATGGTTTTAAAGGGAATGGCAATTTCTGCGATCCAATGATCGGCCAAACGTTTGGTGGCAGAGAACCATTTATTATCCCAACTCAAACTCAAGGGTTGAGAAGTACCATCTAATTGATCATCGGTTTGAGTATTGAATGCGTTCACAACAAAAAAGAAGCCGGTGGTTCTTTGGTTCATTGGATCAAGGATGATCCCTACGGCGTCATTGGTTTCGTGGCCTCCGTCTCTTTTTAAGCTTTGAACAACATGGTGAGAAGTATCATAAGCGATGAAAGCAAAGTAGATAAAGTTGTCGTCAAAGCTTACTTTGGCAACAGTTCTGCGTTTTGCATTTACGAGATCGTTGGGGTATTTGCGAATGAAGTCGGAACTAACGGTTGCTTCAGCCCAAGCGGCGTCATCGAGCACCCCATCAATTTTAACAGGTTTAGAGGCCTTCTTAATATGGAGTTGGTATTGATCCTGATAAGAAGGCGTGGACTGGGCTATACTAATGAGGGGACATAGCATTATGAGCAGCCATGTCAGCTTTCTACAAAACATTGGTGTTTTTCGAGTTGATTGGTTGATTAAGGCCCTCGAAAATATTAAAAAAAATCCGACTATTCGTCGAGAAGATCAGGCCTGCGCTGCTTTGTACGCTCTATACTTTGTTCGTATCGCCACTCATCAATTTTTTTAAGATCTCCGCTTAAAAGGATATCAGGCACTTTCCAGCCATTGAAATCGGCGGGGCGGGTATAAACGGGTGGGGCCAGGAGCTTGTCCTGAAAAGAATCGAATAAGGCAGAGGTTTCGTTATTGAGCACGCCGGGGATTATTCGTCCAATTGCGTCTACAACTACTGCTGCGGCTAATTCACCGCCGCTCAACACAAAATCGCCGATCGAAATTTCTTTTGTAATGTAATGGTCGCGGATGCGTTGATCGATGCCTTTGTAGTGTCCGCAAATGATCATGAGGTTGTTTTTCAGCGAAAGTTGATTGGCCATGGGTTGATCAAAGGTTTGGCCATCGGGTGTCATGTAAATGATTTCGTCGTACTGCCGTTCGCTCTTCAAGCTTTCAATGGCTTTAGCTAATGGCTCGCACATCATTACCATTCCGGTACCGCCACCGTATTGATAATCATCTACCTGTCCGTATTCATTCACTGCCCACTCACGCAATTGATGGGTGTGAACATACAACAGTTCTTTCTCCTGCGCTCTTTTCATGATTGAATGGGAAAAGGCACTTTCCATTAATTCCGGCATTACGCTGATAATATCAATACGCATGCTGCAAAAATAACTAATTCGTGGTAACCGTCCGTTCTGTTCACCGCAAAGACCGCCAAGTCCGCGAAGGTGTCGCAAAGAGTTTTCTGTTCACCGCAAAGAACGCCAAGTCCGCAAAGGTGTCGCAAAGAGTTTTCTTCGCATCTTCTTTTCCTCGCTTCCCGTATCGGCTATCGCCTCACGGGACTAAAATTTACTTCGCTTCGCTACGTGAATTTTAGCCTGCTTCCGGCTGTTTCATTATTAATTATTAATTACCTCCCTTCTTCTTTCTTAACTTCGCCCTACCACTTATGTTCAAGGAAAAGCCATTAACCGTCTTCTTATTCTGTGCAATTGTTACGATTTGCACAGGGGTGTTACAATTCATTCAGCCCAACTTTAGTTTTTTTGATTCGGGGTTGATTACCGTTATCATGTTGACTGTTTTTCTAAAGGACGATCGCTACACCATCGCTTTTGGGGTGGCTTCCATAGTGTTGGTTTTTGCAGCTTCCTTTTACGAGCACGAAGGCATGAGTAACCAGCAAATAATCATGCAGCATTTATTCTCGGCTATTATCATGTTGTTGGCAGTAATGGCGGTTCTGTATGTAAAGAAATTGTACCGCGCCATGGAGGGCGAGCAATTGCAGCTCAATGCACTTTTCGAATTTGCGACGGAAGGAATTCTGTTGACCAATAAAAAAGGAGAGATCATTTTAGTGAATCCGGCCGGGGCTAATTTGTTTAAATACACCAAAGAAGAAATGATCGGGAAGAAAGTGGAAGATCTGATTCCCAAGCGTTTCACTCCCAATCACGATAAATACCGAAATCATTTCCATGCAGCGCCCTCTAATAGAAGCATGGGACATGGCCGCGACTTGTACGCGCTTGATAAGAACGGGGTTGAATTTCCGGTAGAGATCAGCTTGAGCCATTACAAACTTCAAAACGAAAGCTACGTAATTGCTTTTGTGATCGACATCACTCAGCGTAAAGAAGCTGAAAAGCGAATGATTGCACAAAGAGAAGAGTTGGAGCGCGTTTCCAATGAAATTCGAACACTGAATTCTCAGTTGGAAAATAAAGTAAAAGAGCGCACGCTGATTCTACAAGAAGCATTGCAAGAACTGGAACGGTCGCAACAAGACCTAAGTGAAGCATTGAGTAAAGAAAAGGAATTGAGTGAAATTAAATCTCGCTTCGTGTCAATGGCATCCCATGAATTTAGAACACCATTGAGCTCCATTCTTTCTTCCGCTTCGCTTATTGGAAAGTATCAGAAAGAAGAAGAACAGGCAAATAGAGATCGACATATAACTAAAATCAAAGATTCGGTTAAACACCTGAACGATTTGTTGGAAGACTTCCTAAGTTTGGGGCGCCTTGAAGAAGGAAGGATTGAAGCAACGCTTGCTCCCTTTGAAATGAAAGAATTTTTAGAAGATGTAATGGAAGAAATGAAAGTACTGCTCAAAGATGGAATTAAAATTCAAGCTGAATGTTCCCAGTTTCCTGCTATTAACAGTGATAAAAAATTGGTTAAAAATATTCTCATCAATCTTATCAGCAATGCGATCAAGTTTTCCAATCCAAATAGTACAGTAACCATTGGGGCATTTGTGAAAGACCAGCAACTACATTTGTCTGTGGCTGATCAAGGTATTGGTATTTCCAAAGAAGATCAGCAACACTTATTCACCAGTTTCTTCAGAGGACGGAATGTAGAGAATATTCAAGGTACCGGATTAGGTTTGCATATTGTAAAACGTTACGTAGATCTGTTGAAGGGTGAAGTGCAGCTCGAAAGCGAATTAGAAAAAGGAACCACTATTAGAATCATTATTCCGGTATAAAAAAAGCCACACTTTTTTGAAAGCATGGCTATAGTTCTAAGGCTTGAAATGTGTTTTGGGTTTAGTGGCATAAAATCGCATCTCCTTGATGAGAGGCAAGCGCCGGACTTATAAAAGGGATTCCCAAATTCAATCCCCTGAGTATTAAAATAATGGCAACAGCACTGATCATTACCGGCATTAATTTTTTTAATTGATTTCTAACGCTTACATCTACTCTTAGTCCGGCCCAGGTAAGTAAAACCATAGCAGGTACGGTGGCTAATCCATAGCTAAGCATAAATAGCCCACCACCGAACACAGTTCCAGTTGTGAGAGCTCCCGCAACGGCTACATACACCATTCCGCAAGGCAATAGGCCGTTTGCCATGCCCAACCCGAGGAAAGCAAGGGGGTGTTCGGATTTCAAGAATGAGCTCATCATCTTTTGCACCAATACATGATATCGGTTCATAAAAGATGGCTGCCATCGTTTGCTGATCCAGTAGTAATAAATGGTGGCAATAAGGATAAAGATTCCCGAGATAATAGAAATAGCTTGTTGCCAACCTACCAATATTAAACTACTGCTGCTCAAGCCCAATACAATTCCGAGTATGGTGTAAGTGAGTATTCTCCCATTGTGATAAAGCGTTAAAGCCAACATTCTTTTTAAGGGAGAATAATGGTGTATTGGTAATGCTAGCGCAAGTGGCCCGCACATGCCAATGCAATGAAAACTGCTCAAGAGGCCTAGCCCAAATCCTGCTATAATGATTTGCGTAATCATTTGATTCGAATTTGTTGCTCGTTGTAATAGGCAGTGTTGTTGAATGTCCAGTTCAATTTAACTGTATATGAACTTCCTTTTAATTCAGTAGCAGGGATAGTAAATGGTTGACCTGGTTGGTAGTTAATGGTAACGGTTTTGTCGAAGGCGGTATGATCGGCACAATAGAAATACGCTGTTGCAGTAAATGCTTTATCGGATTGCTCACTTGGAACAACAAGCTGCAGCGCACCATCCGTTAAATTAAAGTGTAATTTCTCTGTGAGTTGATTGGAATTGTTATTGGCATCAATGGTTTTTTGATACGCCAATTCATCCTTGTAATACTCAGGCGACACTAGTTCGTAAGTAGTGTTGATAGCCTTGTAAGCAAGTGTTCCCATTAAGCTTACAAAAACAATAAGTGTCAATAATATTCTATTTCCCCAACTAATACTCATAACAAATAGGTTTTATCGTGAAACGGGACCGAGGAAATTGGCTTTCACCACGTCAATCAGTTTATCTCCCTCGTATAGTCCTAATTTTATTTCAGTTTTTCTTTCGCGGATGGATTGCTTTGGAAGAATGACAAAGAAGGAGCCCGAACCCTGACCTTCTTTCCTAACCGGAATTATATGTTTGGAGCCAATGATTTCCACTGAACCACCCATGTTTTCAATTCTGATTGTAAGTGGCACTTCTTCCACGGTTTTATTGGCAATTTTGATATTGTACAAATTCATCACGCTGTCTTGGCCGCGATCTTGATACAATTGCCCCGGTGCTCTCATTACGGTTGCGTCTACGTCTTTTCTGGTAAAAAGCAAGAAGCTGAGAATGGTTAATAATATTCCTAAAAGAACGGTGTATAATTTCATTCGCGTAGTATAATGGAGTTTTTCTCCATTCGCGATTCCGTTCTCAGATGCGTAACGAACCAAACCTCTAGGTTTGTTGATTTTATCCATTACATGATCGCAAGCGTCAATACAGGCAGTACAACCCACGCATTCTAACTGGGTGCCGTTACGGATATCAATTCCGGTTGGACAAACCCTCACACATTGAAAGCAATCAATACAGTCACCAATCGTTCTTTCTTCCTTTTTATTTACTTTTCCTCTTGGTTCACCTCTCTTATAGTCGTAAGCAACGATCATTGAGTTCTTATCGAGCAATACACTTTGTAAACGACCATAAGGGCATACTACTGTACAAGCTTGCTCTCTGAAATAAGCATAAACACCATAGAAAACGAAAGAGAAGATGGTCAAACTCATGAGTCCTGGAATGTGCTGGGTAACAGGCTCTGTTATGATCTTCCAAAGTTCTTTTCCTCCAATAATGTACGACAGGAAGAAATTGGCTATCACAAAGCTCATTAAGAAGAACACCAGGTGTTTTGCGCCTTTGCGAAGAATTTTCTCGGTATCCCAAGGACCATTGGCCATTGCTTTTTGTTTCCCTGCATCACCCTCAATAAAATATTCGATTTTTCTAAAGAACATTTCCATGAAAACAGTTTGAGGACATACCCATCCACAGAACAATCGACCAAAAGCAGCGGTAAATAAGATGATGAATACGATGAACGTAATCATAGTAAGTCCGAAGATGAAAAAGTCTTGAGGCCAAAATACTTTTCCAAATAGGATGAATTTAGCTTGCGTTACGTTGAAAAGAAAGAGCGGTCTCCCGTTGATATGAATGAAGGGTATAGTAAAGAAAATAATGAAGAACAAATAGCTGACAATAGTTCTGGTAGTGTAGAATCGGCCTTTGGGACGTTGAGGGAAAAGCCATTTTCTTTTCCCTTTTTCGTCTACGGTTGCAATTCTATCACGAAAAGTCACCTCCTCTTCAAATTGAAGAGAAGGTGCTTTTTGAGTAAGTTGATCTTTTGAGTTGGTTGTTTGCATTTTGCAAGGAATTTATTTTGTTACGGCCGGAGCTATAGCAGTATCTTTTGCTCCTGCAGCCGAGTCTGCAACAGCAGGCGCGTCTTTATACAATTCTCCTTGAGGTGCTTTTGCATTCGCAGGATTGGTTCCTTTTAAACTGAGGATATAACTTGACAACTGCGCCATTTGATTAGGGGTTAGATCGTCTTTCCAGCTTTTCATCCCTTTATCGGGCCAGCCATATTTTATTGATTTGAAAACATCGCTAACGCTACCGCTATGGATCCAGTAATCATCGGTAAGATTCGGGCCAACCATTCCTTCAGCGTTCTTACCATGACAAACGGTACAGTTCTGAATGAAAAGGGTTTTGCCGGCATCGAGATCTGTAGAAGCAGTCAACACTTTCACATTGCTTTCGTCTACATTATTGGCGGCTTTTTTAAGATACTCCGCTTGTCTTGCATCAGCTGCTTTCATTTCAATTGCCAATTCTTCGGCACTCAAAGGAGCGCTGTGTGCAACATGATAACGGTATAAGTAAATGGCCGCAGCAACAATGGTGATGTAGAATCCCCACAACCACCAAGGTGGGAGACGGTTGTCCAATTCACGGATACCATCGTAATCATGGCCGAGGTCGATATCGGCTTCCTGTTCTGCCGGACGGAAGCTGTTGAATTTATCCCACCAGCTAAGACCAGTCTTTTTACCGGCAGCTTCTACTACTTCACCTGATTCTGTTACCACTACTGAACTGTACTTGATACGTTTGATTACGCCTTTCAATTGCAACAAAAGAAACACGATTACCAAAGTTTCAAGTGCCAGCACTCCCATTAGCAAATAGAAAGTAGTGCTGTCCATTCCGGCGATCAAGCCATCGTCAGCTACTACCGCAGCTGCAGCGTCTTTAGTATCCTGGGCAAAACTTGAAATGCTTGTGAGTAAGCCGATGGCAAGTACTGCAGCGGCTTTGGGTACATTCTTCTTTTTGTATTCTTCTACTTCGTATTTGGCAGCACCCAACAATACATTTGCAAGAATGCCGATAACTAATAAAAGCAAAAGACTTAGGAGCACCAGTGATATTACTACGGGATCAGAGATGCTTTGCTTTGCAGGAGGACCGGCTGCCCAAACAGGAGAGGCGATCACAGCCGCTACGGTGGCTAAAAAGCTCCGTTTTGTATATCGATGTTTTAAGAAGTTTAGCAACATAGTGTTGTGTTTTTTAGTCTAAAGGAATTTCACTGAGTTTGTCGAAGGTTTTCTTAGGCGTTTTCACCACATAAACCAGTGCTGCCAAAAAAATGGCTGCGAAAATGGCAAAAGAACTAAGCGCATACACATCAACGTGGCGTATTTTTTCGAGATAATGAACGAATTTCATACTGCTGTTTTTGATGGTTAATTAGATGCGGTTTCTGCTTTAGGAGCCAATTTGATGTCTTTGCCCAAGCGTTGCAAGTAAGCGATCAATGCCACAATTTCTTTCTTATGCAAATCCTGCATGTTTTCCATAAGGATCAGCTTGCGTACTTTATCATCGCTACTCAGGTCTTTTTCAATTTCCTTAGCTTGTTTTTCTAGTTCCGCTGTTGCCTTTTGATCATAGCCTGCTTCATAAGGAACACCCAATGTTTGCATGGCTCTGATTTTTGCTGGGGTAGATTCGATGTCTAGATCATTTTTATACAACCATGCATAAGCCGGCATGATAGAGTTTTCGTCGGTTTGACGTGGATCGAACATGTGCATGAAATGCCAGCTGTTCGGATTCTTGCCTCCTTCACGAGCTAAATCGGGTCCGCTACGTTTACTACCCCATTGGAATGGATGGTCGTACACAAATTCACCGGCTTTTGAATATTCACCGTAACGTTTTACTTCATCGCGGAACGGACGAACCATTTGAGAGTGGCAGGTATAACAACCTTCTCTTACATAAATGTCTCTTCCTTGTAACTCAAGCGGTGTATAAGGTTTCACACTAGCGATGGTAGGAACGTTTGATTTTATTAGGAAAGTAGGAACCAATTCCAACAATCCTCCAATTGCTACAAGAATTAAACTGAATACTAACATGGTAAGTGGACGGCTTTCAATCCAACTGTGCCAGTGACGTTTACCATGAGGTACTTCGTCATGAAGAGGGGCTGCCTCAGCTTCTTCGTTTGCAATAAAGCTTCCTTGTTTCGCAGTTTTAACTAGGTTGTACACCATGATAAATGCACCAACGAGGTACAACAATCCACCAATACTACGAGTGATGTACATAGGAATGATGTGCGTTACTGTTTCCAAGAACTGGAATTTCAAGGTTCCTTCTTCTGTAAAGGTCTTCCACATCTGTGCTTGAGTAAACCCTGCCCAATACATCGGTACTGCATAGATCACAATACCAATAGTTCCCAGCCAAAAGTGATTGGTTGCTAATTTTTTACTGTACAAAGGAGTGTTCCACATTTTTGGAATCAAATAGTACAGCATACCGAAGGCAATAAATCCATTCCATCCCAAACCACCAATGTGCACGTGTGCAATAGTCCAATCGGTAAAGTGAGAAATGGCATTGATGCTCTTGATACTTAATAAGGGACCTTCAAGGGTGCTCATTCCATAACAGGTAACAGCTACCACAAAGAATTTCAGTACGGGTTCTTCACGAACTTTATCCCATGCACCTCTTAATGTGAACAGACCGTTCAACATACCACCCCAACTTGGGAAGATGAGCATCACAGAGAATACTGATCCGAGAGATTGTGCCCAATCGGGTAAAGCGGTGTATAATAAGTGGTGTGGACCAGCCCAGATATAGATAAAAATAAGGGCCCAGAAGTGAATGATAGAAAGACGGTAAGAGTAAACCGGACGATTTGCTGCTTTTGGCAGGAAATAGTACATGATACCCAAAATTGGAGTAGTAAGGAAAAACGCTACCGCGTTGTGACCATACCACCATTGTACAAGGGCGTCTTGAACACCCGCATACATGCTATAGCTTTTGAATAAGGAAACAGGAATTTCAAAAGAGTTCACGATGTGAAGCATGGCAACGGTAACCCAAGTGGCAATGTAAAACCAAATGGCTACGTACAAGTGCTTCTCACGGCGCTTAATAATGGTGCCAAATAAGTTGATACCAAATACCACCCAAACAAGGGTGATCATGATGTCAACCGGCCATTCTAACTCAGCGTATTCTTTTCCGGTAGTAAATCCGGCGAATAAGGTGAGTGCCGCAGCTACAATGATACTTTGCCAGCCCCAGAAATGAAGCCAGCTCAGTTTGTCGCTGAACATACGAGCCTTACAAAGGCGTTGCAATGAATAATAAACACCGGCGAACATACCATTTCCCACGAAGGCGAAAATGACAGCGTTGGTGTGTACGGGTCTCAATCTACCAAAGGTGGTAGGGGCAAAATTGAACGTAGCGGCCGGATAGTAAAACTGGATCGCTACCAACAGCCCTGCTAGCATGCCTACAATTCCCCAAAGAACAGTAGCAAAGCCAAAGGCTTTCACAATCTTGTTGTCGTAATAAAACTTTTCTAATTGCATACAATTTAGTTTCTATGTTGGTATTGGTTATTGCTTTGTGGAAGTGGATTCTTTGGGTTTGTCATCGAATAACATTCGGAGTGGAGGCGAAAGCTCGTCGTCGTATTGCCCCGACTTCACACTCCACAAAAACGCAAAGAGGAAGAGGCTGGCAACCGATATACTGACGACTAGTAGGATGATGATAGCACTCATAGATTGAAATTTAGAATCGGGTGTAAAGCTATCTATGGATGCCGGCTTGATAAATGACAGGTCTCAAAGGAAAAGATGACTTTGGTCAGTTAAGAGACAAGTTTTTAAGTTGTTTAGTTTTTAGTTCTTTAGTGTCAAACAAAAAAAGGCTCTTGCATCAAGAGCCTTTTATATAACATGGCAATATTTTGAGTTTTTACTACTCAACAACAAAACCACTCAAAAACTTAATTACTAGTGGTTAGTAAACAGCCTCTTCCCCGCCACATTACTCAACCCGAATGTGATCAGCAGAATGCTAATAGTACTGGCAGGCATAAGAATAGCGGCAACCATGGGAGAGAGAAGTCCCTTAGCTGCAATGGTAAGACCAATGGAATTGTAGATAATGCTTACAATAAAGGCTGTCCATACAATTCGTTTATTGGCAATACTGAGCTTGATGAATTGAGGCAACGCTTTTAATTGTGAAGCTTCTAGAATGGCATCGCTGGCTGGAGTAAAATTGTTACTGTCGTCGGTGAGTGCGATCCCAATATCGCTTTTCTTCAAGGCGCCTGCATCGTTTAGTCCGTCGCCAATCATCATTACTTTTTCTCCCTTCGATTGAAGACTTTGAATATAGCTCAGTTTGTCTTGTGGACTTTGTTCAAACAACAAATGAGAGCCTTTTGGAATCATTTTTTCCAACCTGTTTTTTTCTCCGGAATGATCACCTGATAAAATTGATATTTTATAGTTCCTGCCCAAATCTTGCATTAATTGCGGCAAACCCTCACGATACTTGTTTTGGATGGTGAAATAACCAAAGGCAGTATTCTCGAATGCAATCCACACTTGGGTGCTTGGGTCGTATTTATCGTTTTGACCGGTAATGTAACTTTTAGAGCCCAAGGCTACCAATTCATTGTCTACAAAACCTTCTATGCCTTTTCCGGGTAATTCTTGATAGCCCGTCACAGACATGTTTGGACTGTACTGACCAAAATAGCGAACAATGGATTTGCTGAGCGGGTGGCTCGATTGAGCTGCCAAGGATATCAATTGTTTGATCTGGTTGTGCGAAAGCTCTTTTCCGGTGTAGTGTATTTCCTGCTCTTTTGGATTGGTAATGGTGCCGGTTTTATCGAATACAATATGGGTGATCTCAGATAGTTGTTCAATGGCCATGGCATTGCGCATGTACATCTTCTTTCTCCCCATAATGCGTAAGATATTTCCATTGGTAAACGTATTGGAAAGCAATAAGGCGCAGGGGCAGGCCACAATCAAAATAGAACTAATCACATGCCACATTCTTGTAGGATCATTCAACCACCAATAGATGCCGGCTCCAATTGCCAAAGAAAACAGTCCCACTGTGAAATAGCGGCTCAAGGCATCTACAAAAGAATGACGTTTTGAGGTTTCTGTTTCTTTGAATTGATCACCCGACCAGAGTTTGGTAAGATAGCTCTGAGTCACTTCTTTGATCACCAATAGCTCAATGGCGCCACCTGTTTGTTTGCCGCCGGCGTAGATGATTTCTCCCATTTCTTTCAAAACAGGCACGCTTTCCCCTGTCACAAAACTATAATCAATCAGCGCTTTGCCTCGGGTTAAAATACCGTCGGCCGGAATCAGCTCTTCGTTGTGGATCTTAATGGTGTCGCCGTTTTTAATATTGGGTAAAGAAGTTGGTTTTTCACCCTCTTCCGTTAAAACTGTTACTGCGATGGGGAAATAGCTGGTATAATCTCTTTCAAATGAAAGTTGTTCGTAGGTTTTGTCTTGAAGTACCCTACCAATGAGCATGAAGAAGACGATTCCTGTCATGGAATCAAAGTAGCCGGAACCTGTACCTGTAGTCACTTCGTACATACTTCTGATGAATGTTACAATGGTTGCCAGCGCAATAGGAGCATCGATGTTCAGATAGCCATGACGCAGCGCTTTCCAACCGCTTTTGTAAAATGGGGTAGCACTGAAGAATACTACCGGAAGTGAGAGCAATACATTGATCAATCGGAAGATACCCTGGAGCTGTTTCTCCGCGTCTTCCAACCCAAGGTATTCCGGAAAGCTTAAAAGCATGATATTGGCGAAGCAAAATCCGGCTACGCCCAAAGGATAAATCAGTGCTTTATTGAATTTGGATTTGCGTTCTTTTAAGTCGTTTAAACTGATATAAGGCTCATAGCCAATAGCAGTAAGCAATTCGGCTGTTTTTCTTATACTGAATTGAGAAGGATCAAAGACTATCACCACTTCTTTACTTACAAAATTTACTTTCGATTGAATGATGGCAGGTTCCATTTGGTGCAGGTGTTCTAATAAGTATAAACAACTACTGCAATGCATTTGAGGGAGATAGAAGTTCACATGAACCTGACTGCTGTCTTTGAATTGAATCAATTTGTCACTGATTTCGGCATCGTCTAGGAAGGCGAATTTTCCGGAACGTACTTGCTTACGTTGGTTGATTCCCGGGTTGTTATTGAGTGAGTAGTATTCGCACAATCCGTTCTTTTGCAACAGTTGATACACCATTTTGCATCCATCGCAGCAGAAATGTTTGTCTGTCCACATCAAATCGTTGGTGGTACAGGATTCGCCGCAATGCGCGCAGGTTGTAGTAGAGCCGGCCGTAACACTTGCCATAAAAATCAGTTTGGGCGAAGGTATTTTTCCTAAAAAGGGAAAGAAATGAGCGTTGTCAAACTATACCTTGATATTCGTCAATTTACTGAGTGCAAAGGAAATATTGTTTAATTTTGGAGAGATCGGATTTAATATAATAAATAGCTGTTATGCGAAAAATTCTAGTAATCGACGATAATACAGACATCAGAGAAAACACAGCCGAAATTTTAACGTTAGCAGGCTATCAAGTGGCCACAGCACCCAATGGGAAAAAAGGCGTTGAATCGGCCATGCAAGACCAGCCCGATTTAATTGTATGTGATATCATGATGCCGGATCTCGACGGTTACGGAGTCCTCCATTTACTGAAAAAGAACAGCGCTACAGAGAACATTCCATTTATCTTTCTTACTGCTAAAACAGAACGTTCCGATTTTAGAAAAGGAATGGAAATGGGAGCCGACGATTATATCACAAAACCCTTTGATGATATTGAATTGTTGAATGCCATTGAAATCAGATTGAAGAAATCCGATTTATTGAAAGAAGCAAGTGCAGCAGGTTCGGTAAATAATTTGTTGAAGAACTTGAATGAAAGCGGCATCATTACGCTCAATCCCGATCAGTACGACAGCAGTTTCCATGCAAAAAAGCAATTGATTTATTCAGAAACTAAAAGACCAAAGTTCTTGTACTTCGTGAAAGCAGGTAAAGTGAAAACCTTTAAAGTGCATGAAGACGGAAAGGAATACATTACCAATTTATACAGTGAAGGCGACTTCTTAGGATATACTGCTTTGTTGGAGAATTCCAGTTATGAAGACAGTGCTGAAGTATTGGAAGATGCAGAGGTAGTGGCAATCCCTAAGGATGATTTTTTAGATGCGGTGTATAAAGATATTTCTATTGCGGGCAAGTTCATTAAGCTCATTGCTCGCGATGTAAAGGAAAAAGAAGATCGTCTCCTGCATTTGGCTTACGATTCGCTCCGCAAAAGGGTAGCCAAGGCCCTGGTGAGCATTCATGAAAAATTCAACAAAGCCAGCGGGCACCAACAAATTGATATCTCTCGCGAAGACATTGCCCAATACGTGGGCACAGCCACGGAGTCTCTTATCCGTACCCTCAGCGATTTCAAATCAGAGGGATTGGTTGAAATTAAAGAAGGAAAGATTCGAATTGCGAATGAGGAGAAACTGAAGAACCTATTGTACTAGGATTAGAAGGATTTAGGTGATGGGTAAAGGATTACTATTTGTGCTAGGATTAGAAGGATTTAGGTGATGGGTAAAGGATTATCCTTCTTGCTGTGTGTAAGATTTGCACCACAGTATTTATGAATCATTCTTTGTTTATTGATTATTGTTTTAAAATTAAATTATCCCGCTTGTGGCTTGCAATCTACCTATTGAATGATAAAGTGTGATCTAATTGAAGTTAACTATCATTGGATTTTAATTGAATAGAAAATGAAATTTCTTTTTATATCAGGCGCTATTTTTTTTCTTGGTTCAATTGTTTTGATTGTAAAGAACTATGAAAAAGTTGATGTTGAAAAGAATGGTCATGTGGTTAAAATGAGAATTGAAAGTTTGCCCAGTTCTTGTATAGGCACTAAAATTTGGTACTATGTAACTTATAGTTATCAGGGAAGAATGTATGATAAACATACTAACGGTGACTTTTGCGAAACACATCATGTTGGAGAATTAGTTGATATGAGAGTGCTTAATGGTTCTAAGCATATATTGTATCCGGAAGAATCTGCATTAAGGAATCTAATATCGTTTGGGATCTTAGGCTTGTTTGGACTAATACTTTCTATAACTCAATTGAAAGACATGCTTAGTTATAAGTAACTTAGTGTTAGTGTTTGCTTTTTTATTTTCCGTTGTTTTCCTAAGAGAACAAGAATTTGATGGGGAAATTAATTACAAATTTTTAGCGAATCCTCCTCACCAACTCGCTGCAATCTCTCGTCCATGATCATTTTGTTGCTTCAGGGTCCAGTTGTCGGTCATGGTGGTTTCGAGCCAGAGTTTGCCGGAGCGGCGGAATACTTGAACCGATAGTCCGAAATGCGTTAAGAAACTTTGTTCCAATTCGGCTACCGTCATGGTTTCGTCGAGGTATAGGTCACCATTGTTTTTAGGACGGGTTTGGGCTGCACTAATGGGGTGGTCGTTGGAAATAAGTGTGGCAGCCGGGTAACGATCTTTACGCGCAATAGTTCCATTCCTGAAGAACTCAATCTTCAAGTAAGGAAACAAATGAGAAAAATCTTCCTGCACCTGTTTGATGGATTTATCAGCGGAAATCTCTAAAATCATAGTCGTTAACATACGTAAGCATTTAGCATTCAACCTTACACACCTTACGTTGTACCAAAATTATTGGAAGTACTTTGTGACAAATATGACCTTAGTAGGAGGAGGGGGTGATTTTAATCAGTTGATTAGGTATTAGGCCTTGGGCTTTAGGCTTTAG
>DGDD01000222.1:0-541 GCA_002385265.1 Chitinophagaceae bacterium UBA3961 | reverse complement strand
AGGCCTTGGGCTTTAGGCTTTAGTCCCAACACCTAATGCCTAACGGCCTAAAGCCTAACAGCTATTCCCCCATCAACCCATCCAAATCCCTCCGCTGCTTCTTCGTAGGCCGGCCCACTTTACTGAGTCGTTTGCCGGTATGGAAGCTGGCGGCCTGAAATTCAAGACGTTCGAGTTCTTCGGCAGGAGTGATGTCTAGATAATATTTTACCGCTTCGCTGTATTGTACCCGGTTGTGAAGGAGTCCGGTTACTTTTATCCGCCAGCGTTTGGCTTCTGTTTTTACCTCGTATTCGTCGTTTACCGATACGGTTTTGCTAGCTTTCACCGCATCGCCATTGTATTTCACCTTACCCTTATCGCAGGCATCAGCTGCCTGCGATCGGGTTTTAAAAAGTCGGATCGACCATAAATACTTGTCAATTCTTAATTTCTCTTTCTCGCTCATAGCTTATCCCAGTTTGAAAAACTTATGGAAATAAGGAATGGTTTCTATGCCTTTGTAAAAATTGAAAATATCGTATTTCTCATTGGGTGAGTG
>DGDD01000166.1 GCA_002385265.1 Chitinophagaceae bacterium UBA3961 | reverse complement strand
AAAACTAACTGCTTATGAGAAAACTGTATGACTTTTAATTGCTTACATAAGAAACGCTGCAACCTGCCAAGTACACAAGGATCAACCCTACAAGAATCATTTTATGGATGTTGTGCGCTTTCATATATATAAGACTCTTAACTGACTAAAAAGTTATATGGAACTATGTTAAAAATTTCAAAATGCTTTAAACTAGTTCGAGTTAGCTCCTTTTACGCGGCTTTGCTCTTCTGATGCCCCATTTCTAACTCTTGCAGCTCCGGCCTTTCCTTTTGCGAATCGATACGTAAAATTGAAAGAAACTACTCGTGTATCTCTTACTTGAGAGAAACGAGCATCAATGGTGCTATACCTGCTTGTTCCCTTAGCATTTTGAGTTCTTAAAGCATCGCGAACACTTAAACGCAGTGTTCCTTTGCCTTTCATTACTTGCTTACTAATTCCGGCATTTAATTGACCCAAGGATCCAATTCTGAAAATACTTTCTTGGCCCGGTGTTCTGAACCATCCACTCAATTCCGCACCCCATGTTTTGGCGAATTTGAATTGGTTCGACATATTAAACAAGGCTGTAGTACCTTCTAAAGTCACAAATTCATTATTGATGATACCTGCATATTTCACATTGTACAGATTTCCGTACAAGTTCGCATTCCACCATTTGGTAACCGGAAAACCTGCAGCAACAGAAATACCAAACTGTTTTTCAGAAGCTACGTTGGCTGCTCGTACTGCCGATTCGTTTTTGTCGGGATTTTGTTCTATTACCTGAGTAATAATATCAGTTGTATTTGAGTAGTTCAAGGTAGTAGTCATGAATCCTTTAAAAGTGTGCGACAATTCGATATTGTGACTGAATTGAGGTTTCAAATTTGGATTACCTTGCTCGTATGTATAGCGATCTAGAAACATGATAAATGGATTCATTGCCTCATAATCTGGTCGATTTATTCTTCTGCCATAGTTCACTCCAAATACATGCTTTTCGCTCGCTGTATACTGAACAAATGCTGTTGGGAAGAGTTGTGTGTAGTTTCTATTAAAAACAATATTGGTTGTTTTTTGATCTCCCTTTGCATTCGTGTTTTCAACGCGCAAACCGAGTTGTGCTGTCCACTTTTTACTCAATGGTTTGCTCAGGTTGATATAGGCTGCATTGATATTTTCTGTATACACGAAATGATTGCTGCGGTTGTAATCTCTAACCAAAACTCCATTGTTTACACTATCGTAGATCGCATTGTTGTCGGTATTAACGAAACTAGACTTCAATCCTGCTTCAATTTTCGCGCCTTTCTTCAAAGGCAATATGTAGTCAACTTTTGCCGACCAAATTGCAATTTGTTGAGGTAAATTGCCATTCAAAGTATCTGCCTTACTACTTACCGAACCATTAGGATTGTAGTATGCATTTATTAGTTCCTGTGTGTTCCGAGCATCGTATGTAAGGAAATCGGCATCAAAGCTAATTTCCTGACCGGTTGTATCAAACTGATGACGAGCATTAATGTTTGCAGTAATGTTCTGCCATTTTTTATTATTAATTGTGAAAGCCTTTGTTACACCGATAGGGTTCATTTGATTGTCTGCAATATTTACAACACTATTGTTTGTGAATTTGCTAGGGCTTGTGAAGCCACTCACAACAAATCCAACAGTTGTTTTTTTGCTGATTGAATAATCTAACCCAATTTTTGCATTCGTAAAATTATCAACATCTTTCATTCTAGACACTTGATCAAAATTTGATACCACTTCTTTTGTTTGCCCATTGTAGAATCGGCGCTGAATTGAAAGCTTGTTTACATTTACGTATCGGTTGTAACTGATATTTGTAAAGAGATTGACTTTATTTTTACGATAGTTGAAGGTGAGGCTCTCGTTGAAGCGGGGATTCCAGCCTTGAGTATATCCTGTAGAAATACTTCCATTGTATCCCATTTGCTTGTTCTTTTTTGTTTTGATATTGATCACTCCACTGTTGCCGGCGGCATCGTATTTAGCCGGTGGATTGGTCATAATTTCAATCTGTTCCAATTGTCCTGAAGGCATATTCTTCATCAAATTGGCCAAATCAGAACCAGATAAATAAGATGGACGTCCATCAATATACACTACAACACCCTGCTTACCTTTAAGGCTAATATTACCATCCTTATCAACCGATATACCGGGAGACTTTTCTAAAACCTCCAGAGCTGTGGTTCCTGCATTTGTTGTAGCAGCCTCAACATTCACGACCATTCTGTCGATCTTTTGCTCAACAAGTGGTTTTCTAGATACAACTGTTACTGCTGAAAGATTCCCTGATTTTTTTTCTAGCTCAATGGAATAAGAGGTTGATAGAGGGTCTGTTTTGATCATCTTATTTTCAAAGCCAACGGCCGATACTGTAATGAAATAAGATGTTTGTTGCAAGCTTTCAAAACCAAAGCTGCCGTCTTTAGCTGATATTACAATCTTTACCAAAGAAGAGTCTTTGATCCTTAAAAGGCTAACAGTGGCTCCGTCAATTGGGTTCTTACCTTCTGTAACGGATCCTTTAATTGAATAATTTTTGTTTGCTTCTTGACTAAACGCTGATAAGGTTAAAAGTAGAGCGGTTAGCAAGGTCCATGGCTGTTTCATAAATAAAATTTAAAATACTTTGCATTATCAATAACAACCCAAAACTAGGTACTATGTTTTGTATAGTACATATTAATGTGTTAGAAGGCTGTCAAATCTGATAAATGGCTTAATTGGGAAATTTGATAGTTGGACGAAATGGGAGGAATTATGTTACAGTGAAAAGATGGATTTGGGTATGAAAGGTGAAATCTTTGGTATAAAAGGCGAAAAAAGCGCGGCCAATTGACCGCGCTTCTGTTTAAATAATATGCTATGATTATTTCTTTTTATTCAACCACCAAAAGAGAAAAGCACCTGTAATAACTAACCCGGAGGAGATCAACTGAGCTTGAGTTGGATGAAAATTTCCGATAGTATAGGTAGTATTTACCCGAATCGATTCAATCAGGAATCGTTCAATTCCATTTACAATCAGATATATACTAAACAGTGCGCCTGGAACTGCGAACTTTTTTCGAATACTCCACAGCAACAAAAATAGCAGCGACGCCATTAGTGTTTCATAGAAAGGTGTTGGGAAAACAGGTGAAGGCAGTTTATTACAATATTGTTCGTCTTTACATCCAGGGATGGGTGTTCCATGGCTCAACACATTGTTTGGATATTGATAGGCAACCATCCAAACCGGAAGCCATGAAGGCGCCTTAACATGCTTATGAGGTATTTCTTCCACAGAATTCACTTTAAACTCGAGGCTATAAAAATGTCCATTGGTAAGTAGGTTCTTCTTGAAACTGGAAGAATCTGCCGGTACTACTTTTGCCTCTTGATCTACGATATATGCGCTGTTGAGGATACCCCAATCTCCATCTCCACTCACTTGGCAACCAATTCTTCCCACTGCATAAGCAATCATCAAAGCCGGAGCTGCTGCATCACACAGATGTTTGAAGGAAATTTGGTGTTTTCTGGCATAAAACCAAATTGCAGCTGTTGCACAAATCAATCCTCCATAGAACGTTAACCCGCTGAAGCTCAAAAGGGCCTCAATGGGGTTCTTTGTGAATTCATCTAAGTTTTCAAGATTGTGAAAAATTTTAGCGCCTAAAAAACCGAAGAGTGCGGCAAAGATGATTATATCTCCTACTCTATCGTGTGGCCAAATTCGAATGGTTCGCACTTCAGGTTTAGCCAGTTTGAATTTATTTTTCTCCCACCATTTAATAATGGTAAATACAATCGCCAATAAAAAACCGATCGCCCAATTGCCCTGTGAAGAAAAAATAAATGCTTGTGGATCTGCAGCAGCTTCAGGTTCTGCGAAAAACAATCCAATAAACTTATACCCCAATAAGAAGCCTAATACAAAATTGATTGCAAGGTCTAAGAAGCTGGCAGGCTTACCATAAGTGATTTTTACTTCTGTATATTTCAGAAGACCGGCTGCTTCTTTCCGTTTTAGTTCTTTGATCAGAAAGAATGCTGCCACAATAAAGGCTATCGCTACAAAAAAACCGAAAGAGTTAATGAATCGTAATCCTTTCCATTCAACACCAAACATATCACGAAAAGCAAAGTACAGGTTGGGATACATGACAACAATTAATTTAAGGCAACAAGATACTGAATTTAAGTATGCTGGAAATCACCATTTATACAACAGAAAAAGCCTCTGTATATTACAGAGGCTTTTATCTAGAATAAACTTCCATTATTAACAATACTGTTCAAATGCTCCGATTAAATTATGGGCGATCATTTGTGCCGGACGACCTTCGATCATGTGGCGTTCAATGAAATGCACCAATTGTCCATCTTTAAACAAAGCAATTGCAGGTGAAGATGGAGGGTATGGAAGCAAATGCTCGCGTAATCTGTTGATAGCACCAATATCAAATCCCGCGAAACTTGTGGTAATGAAGTCAGGTTTTTTAGTAGCATTGTGCACTGCCATGATCGCACCCGGGCGGGCTGTTCCTGCTGAACATCCGCAAACAGAATTGATCATCACCAAGGTGGTTCCTTTCTTTGCCAACTGATCATCTACTTCTTGTGGAGTCAATAATTCCGTAAAACCGTGCTCGGTTAACTCCTCTTTCATTGGGATTACTATTTCTTCTGGATACATTTTTAATAGTTTAGACGGCAAAGTTAATCGATATTATCAATTCATTGTTTTCGAATTCCGAAGGAAAATTATCAATCATAACGCCAATACGACACCCCCTTATGTTAGTTTACGTCATAATGACACCCGAGATTAGGTTTGTTCAGTCAAAATGGACGCAATTTGGTAAATAAAATGGCATGGTATGCAAGTTGATCGAATAGAACCGTAAACATTAAAAACATAAAAAATTAATACTATGTCACACGTATCAGTTCAAAACAAAAACCAGAAACCTTTCGATTTATTTTTCAATGAGTTTTTCAACAGCTTTCCCGGAAACTATTCCGATAAGGGAAGATCATTTCCGGCAGTAAACATTCATGAGACCCCAGAAGCTTATCATTTGGAATTGAACGCACCCGGTAGAAACAAAGAAGATTTTCAAATTAAGATCGAAAACGGTCAATTAGTTGTTTCGTTTGAGAAAAAACAAGAAGCTACACAGGAGAACTACAAAACCATTCGTAGAGAATTTACTTATAACAGCTTCAAACGTAGCTTTTATTTGGATGACAGTATTACTACTGATGGAATTCAAGCTAAATACGAGCAGGGTGTTCTAAAACTTCTGTTACCCAAAAAACAACCGATTGCGCAACAGGTTACACAAATTAATGTGCAATAGTTTTTAATAAAATTAGTATTTACAATACTTAAAGAGCTGCGCTAGTTTCATGCAGATGTGTTTGTTTTAACCGTTCTTTTAATAAAAGAACGGTTTTTTTTGTTTGGTATGTGTTAACTTTACGACCGTTAAATATCAACATGAGAATACATCCTTCCTTTATCCGGCTCAATATTCTGATCGTATTTTTTTCTGTTTTTTTCATAAATGCAGAAGCACAAGTTGTTAATCCTTCGGACACAACCCATAAAACTGTTGACTCTATACCTACATCAACAGACACGGTACTCCGAATCAAGAATATCAACCCTTATTTTACGCTCCATGTAGATTCATCCTTAAATTACAAACTAGAGATCAACAAAGATCAATCGAAATACTATTGGTATTTAAGAAATTCTCCTATTGGCTTAAAGATCAATAAAGACAATGGCTTGCTTACTTTTAAAGCAGACAAGTCTTTCTTTTTATCCGGCAAGTTGAAGTATGACA
Source organism: Chitinophagaceae bacterium UBA3961 (assembly GCA_002385265.1). Taxonomy (GTDB): domain Bacteria; phylum Bacteroidota; class Bacteroidia; order Chitinophagales; family Chitinophagaceae; genus Endoryza; species Endoryza foliicola. The sequence continues at coordinate 3,256 of DGDD01000166.1, read as the reverse complement.
ACGAATATAAAGTAGCCGTGGGAGTTCAGAATCTTGATAATCCAAAAGATAAGGTAGACACGATGTTCTCAATCATGTTCTACAACACCGAAATCATCCCTTCAAAAGTAAAACCAACGGTAAGCAGTGTGTTATATGCTGATGAAGGCGATACGATATCTTTCAAAGTACAGTGTGAAAACGGAAGCTTCCCAATTGAAGGCATTACTTTTTATGCAAATACGCCAATGAAGAACTTCACTTTGGTTCGGCATTGCGATGATGAATTTACATGGACGCCGCCTTATGATTTTGTAAAAGAGACTGATTCAGGTAGAGTTAAGATTGTACTTCTCAATTTCATAGGATCCAACAAATTCATGGCGAGAGACACCGCAACTGTAAAACTGATAGTAAGAGATGCTTTGAATTATCCCTTGGCACAACAAGATTACAATTTAGTAGTAAAAAATGTGAGCACTTATATTGTTCAGTTGCAGTATACCTTCTTCCAATTGGATAAAAATGTGAAGAAAACAAAAAGCACTAGAACAACTTTTGATATTACTGGTTCCACTACGGCTTTGACCGGCACCATGTTGTCTACATCTACTAATGACGGCACCAAAAAAACCGGTCAAGTGTTACCAAGTGTAGGAGTTAGTTTAGTACCCATCAAAGAAGCCGTGGCTCCTCAAAAGGTATTCGACCAGAACCAAGCTTCATTGATACGCACTTCCATTAAGCGCCTCGATTATATGCTTCGCGACAATGTGTTGATTGGAGAAAAAGATGGAGACATCATTAAGAAGACCAACAAATTGAAAGAAGAATTGAAGCAGATTCAAATTCAATTAATAGACATACCGCTGGAATTAACCAACGGCATGTCGGAAGAAGATATTAAAAAGTATTTCAACAGTCCAAAAGTGAACAAGAAGTACCGAGTAAAACGATAGATCAGTTACAGTCTCTTCTGCGTGTATCAATTAAATATTGAATTTTCCATTTACCGCCTATTCTAACCAATTGGAAAGAGTTGGCGCCACAGTGACTAAAATTTCCATTGAAGTAGAATTTATAAGGAGTCCATACACTCGCGAGGTTTCCGTCTACTAAAACGGAGGCAAACTCAATGCGTTCATCAGCCGAGCCGGCTTTCAATTGTTTGATAGAATTGGCAAATGCATCTTTGGTTTCATTTCGAATGATAATTTGACCTGCTTTTGATCCAATGGTTTGAAGAATTGCCGAATCCGCAAAACAATCTAGTAGCATTGCCGGATTAGCCGTTTTCATCGCTTCAAATAGTTGGTTCACAGTGGCTTTTACTGAATCAACGGGAGTTTGAGAGGACGCATTCAAAGCAAAGATCAAGAAGAATACCAATGATAAGAATATGTTTTTCATAACTAAATCGGGGATACTTTTTTGTATCCCCGATTTAAATTTACATATATCCAAGTATTTTCAGCATACTTTGAGCGGTTTGTTCTTTGGCATACACCCAGTCGGTGAGTTTACCATTCTTATCGTGCCCAACAATAATATGTTTGGGAGAAGGGATCAAACAGTGTTTAATACCACCGTATCCACTGATTTGATCTTGGTAAGCACCGGTATGGAAGAAGCCAAGATAGAGAGGGTCACCATCGTTTATTTTTGGCAGAAACACCTCGTTTACGTGTTCTTCTGAATCGTAGTAGTCGTGGCTATCGCAAGTAATTCCACCAAGAACTACCCGCTGGTAATCTTGATCCCATTTATTAATGGGCAGCATAAGGAATTTCTCTCCGATACCCCAAGTATCGGGAAGTGTTGTGATGAAGGAAGAGTCGATCATGTACCAGATCTCACGATCGTTCTGTACTTTCTGGCCAATCACGCTGTAAATATGCGCCATGCTTTCACCCACTGTATAACTGCCAAATTCTGTGAAGATATTGGGCATGGGTACTTTGTTTTTCTTACAAACACTCTTAATATTCCGTACAATTTCATTGATCATGAACTGATAATCATAATCGAATCCTAGAGAGTGTTTGATCGGGAATCCGCCACCGATATTGATAGAATCCAACTCGGGGCAAATCTTTTTCAATTGGCAATAAAGGTTGATTACCTTGTTCAACTCACTCCAATAATAGATATCATCTTTAATTCCTTTGTTCAAGAAGATATGCAGCATTTTCAATTGAAAACGGTCTTCGTTGCCTTCAATTTTGTCTACATAAAATTCAAGTACATCGCGTGCTCTAAAACCCAAACGAGATGTATAGAACGGGAAAGTAGGCTCTTCTTCTGCGGCAATGCGGATGCCCAACTTAAAGGGAACTTTCACCGACTTCTTGTATTGTTGAAGTTCTTCTTTGTTATCAAGTACCGGTATTACATTTTTAAAGCCTGTATTCAATAAACCTGCAATTCTACTGGTATAAGTTTTTTGCTTGTAGCCGTTGCAAATGATAAAAGTGTCTTTAGTAATCTTTTTACGCTGGTATAGTTTCTTAATGATCTCAATATCGTAAGCGTATGAAGTTTCAAGATGAATATCGTGTTTCAAAGCTTCTTCAACTACGAAAGAAAAATGCGAACTTTTGGTGCAATAGCAATAGTTGTATTCTCCTTCGTATTTGTGCTTCTTGATAGCATCTGCAAACATTTTTTTGGCCTTTCGAATTTGCATACCAATTTTCGGTAAATAGGTCAACTTCATGGGAGTGCCGTATTTATCGATCAGCGCTTTGATGTCTAGGCCATTAAATTGTAGATGACTATCACGTATTTCAAAACCTTCCTGAGGAAAGTTAAAGGTTTGTTTCACCAGATCGGTGTACGTATTATTCATTAAGCTGAAAATGGGGTTAAATGAATGAACCTTGTTTAAGGGTACAAAAGTATATTTTTTGCATGTCTTAAAAACAAAAAAACCGACAGAATTCTGCCGGTTTTTTTGTTATATCTTCTCAATTGCTTATTTAACAGAAGCAACCAATGACTTGAAGCTCTCTGGATTGTTCATTGCGATGTCAGCGAGCATCTTACGATCGAGGGTAATTCCTTTCTGATTCAATTTGTGGATGAATTCAGAGTAGGTCATTCCTTCTTCACGAACTGCGGCGTTGATACGAGCGATCCACAAAGCACGGTATTCTCTTTTCTTCAATTTGCGACCAACGTAAGCATAAGTTTGACCTTTTTCTACGATGTTTTTCGCAACTGTATATACGTTTTTACGTTTTCCGTAATATCCTTTTGCTTTCGTAAGAATTCTTTT
>DGDD01000248.1 GCA_002385265.1 Chitinophagaceae bacterium UBA3961 | reverse complement strand
CATTAGCCTTGATCAAATGAAAAGCCCCTTCTTATTGGAAGGGGCTTTTCTTATTGTTTACTTCTTTGTTTTTGTTCCCGATTGTTCAACTTCTTTTTGCATTTCTACTAAATCTACCGGTTGAGAAAAATCGCCCAATAAATATTTAGCATAATAATCGGCCATCAGCCAGAAGAAATATTCGGTCATATCACCGTATCCATGCCTTTGTCCGGGAAAGAGCATGAAATCAAAACGCTTGTTGGCTTTGATGAGCGCATTGGCCATGCGAATCGTAAGAGCCGGGTGAACGTTGTTGTCAACATCACCTGTAGTGAGCATCAAGTGTCCTTTCAAGTTCTTAGCAAGCTCACTGTTCTTTTCAATTGCATAAACGAAACTGGTATCACCTTTGTCGTTGATTTGCTCTTTTACGCCATGATGTTTTTCGCTCCACCAGCGATTGTAAATATTGTTCTCATGATTTCCGGAAGAGGATACTGCTACTTTAAAGAAATCGGGATACACTAGCATGGCAGCGGTGCTCATAAATCCACCCCCACTATGTCCGTGAATTCCCACTCTGCTTAAATCAATAAATTTGTAGCGATCTGCCAATTGTTCTGCGGCGGCTTTCTTATCGGCAAGTCCGTAATCACGTAAATTTCCATACCCATAATTGTGATACCATTTGCTTCTGCTGGGGTGACCACCGCGGTTTCCAATTGTAATTACAATAAAGCCCATTTGCGCCAAACGATCAGTACGATCCATTCCGCGGCTAAAAGCTTTGTTTACAGCTTCTGTTTGCGGACCCGGATATACGTATTCAATCAATGGATAGGACTTTGTAGAATCGAAATCAAAGGGTTTGTACATCACGCCATAAAGGTCAGTGATGCCGTCATCGGCCTTTACTTTGAATGGTTCAGGGAACTTGTACCCAGCTTCCAACAAGCGACTGAGATCGGCCGTCTCCAAATCCATGATCTTCTTACCTGTTGCATCGTATAAAACCGTCTTAGGCACCGTATTCACTCTGCTGAAATTATTCACGAAGAAACTATTGGCATCGTCCATACTTGGATTGTGATCAAAATTACCAGGGTTCAACAATTTCAAATTCGACCATCAAAATTCACTCGGTACAAATGCAAATAATATGGATCTTCACCTTCTTCTTTTCCATTGGCTGTGAAATAGAGCACTCTGTTCTTTTCATCTATCTGAACAATGTCTTCACAATGGTAGGCACCTGAAGTAATGGCATTCTTGAATTTACCATCACCATCGTACAAGTAAAAGTGGCCCCAACCATCGCGTTCGCTCCATTCAATCAATTCTTTTCCATCGTTCACTAATCCCAACCGGCGTGTTTCTACATAAGTATTCAAACGTTCTTCAATAAGAACTTTGAATTCACCTGTAGCAACATCTACTGCACAGATATCGATGCGTTTCAAATCTCTGCTGGTGCGTGTTACATAGAAGCGAGCAGGTGTTCCTGCCCAAATTGCAGCACGAAAATCATCGTCTCTTTCTTTTTGTAAGAACGGCTTACCATTGAGACCTAACTCTTGATCTTTGAAAAGAGCTGCATTGATCTTTTTCAAACTTTTAGATCCCATATCGAACAGAATCAATTCACGAACGGGCGCTTCTGCTTCACCGGGCATGTGATACTTGTAGGTTTCTAAAGTTGGACGACCGTCGGCCACATTATTTAATACCCAGAGATCTTTTACTTTTCGATTGTCGGAACGAATCATCGTGAAATACTTTGAATCGGGCGACCAAAGTATAAATGCAGACTTTCGTTTGTTCTTATTCTTTTCCTTTTCAACATTACTTTCTCCAAATGAATCGCCGCCATATGCATAGTTTTCGATACCGTCTTTCGTTAATTGTGTTTCTACAATTGAAGAGTCGTCTTCATTTTTCTGTGCTTTGGCATAGTTGGCACTGTCCATCACAAACAAATTGTAGTTACGAACAAATACAATTTGCTTTTTATCGGGTGAAATAGAGGCCCAAGAAGCTCTTGGCTTTGGCTTCTGGTAATCTGTTAACTCAACCAAATTACCGGTCGTTAAATTGTATTCGAGGTAAAACGTTTTCTTTTCTTTTGTAACGGCTACCGGCTTTTTGGTACTATCACGTTTCTCTATTTCTACACTACTTTTTATTTCGAATTGCAATGCAGTTTCATCTTTCACAAATTTCAGGTTCTCAATGCCTAGGTGTTGCGCATCGAATGGGTCCTTCACCAAACTGGTAATTTGTGAGGCCAATTTTGCATTGTCAAATAACTCAGTTTTCAATGCTTTCGCAGGGTCTACGATGTACCATTTTTTTCCGTTGCTGGTTTCAAATACATACCAAAAACGGTTGGTTTTTTTGAGCCAATGCGGATCTACCGAAGTACTGAAAACCAGTTTCTCAAGTTTTTTGGGAGAAAAACGTGCAGCTAAATTGTAGTTTGCTTTAGACGGTGGCGTTTGTTGAGCCGATACAGCCATGCAAACCATTAGGCATAGCGAGGCCGCTATCGCCCTAAGGGTGAAATTTCTCATAACAATTAATTTGGTAATAGTTGACTAGAACTTGTAGCTGAGTCCTACCACTGGTAAATGCATCAGTAAGTCGTAGCGCCAATCGGCTCTAAAGAACAAGCTTTTCGAGAGTTTCGCCTCAATACCGGCGCCCCCCAATAAGCTGAAGCCATAGCCTCGGTCTACTTCAATTTTTTGAGTGGTGTAGCTGAAATAGTCCTCCGCCGAATACGCCAAGCCAACCCCTGCATAAACATATGGTTGAATTCTGCCTTTCGTAAAGTTATATTGTAAAGCAACAGGAAGTAATACCACTCCTGTAACACCGGAAAATTTTTGTGTAGTGCTATTGAGTGTATAGGTTTTATCAGAAGTATTTCGCATGTACGAAAGGAAAATATTGAGGCTAAGTTTCTCAGATTTTGAAGGGAAATAGGTTCGAACGCCTAATTGGACCCCAATTTCAGATTGCGAGCCGGTAGCCATTCCTCCTGCCGATAAGATGTATTCTGACTTAGGCGCAGGTCGATGGTAAGTCAATTGTTTTACGCTAAAACTACCTTTACAGCGCTCTACATCCACCATGAACTGCAGCATATCGCGGTCGGTGTACCTCATTCTATCCAAATCGGGAATAGGCTTTGAACAACTTGAGGCTAGAAAAAAGACTTGCGCTCTGAAATTTCCGGCTTTCAACACTTCTCCATTGGCAGAGGTTTGATCGTCGTAAAGCAGGTAAGAAGTGTCTTTATATGAAAGGATGTAATAGCTTTTTTCTTTTAGGTCAATTCCATAAAGCTTATTGGAACCGTCGAACATTACTTTTACAAAGGCAGTGGTTGCTTCATTGTTGTTCAATCCATTTACAAATGAATTGGTTCTGTAGATGTTACCCCCGTCGAACCCAAATCCTTTTATTTCACTCGGTTGGTAATCACGGGTGCTATTATCAGTACCGGAAGTTACCGTCACCTTTTGAGACAATTGTTCATCAGTTTTGAAGGCAATTTTTGCTTTCACTGTATCGCCGCTCGTTTTAATGTAGTAACCGCTGCGCAAGTCTTGTCCGAAGGCAGTTGCCGACACAAAAATTAAGAAAATCAGGAATCTCATCGGATAAAATTTGGATTGGATGTATTGAATTTTGGTTTTACTTGATATATAACGCCATTTCCTGTTGATATTTTATGGCTTCTTCACGGGCTTTCTCTGCAAAATCTGTACCCGACGAGGCGTAAATCACGCCCCTACTCACATTCACGAGTAATCCTACATCACCGGGAATCATTGCTTTTTCTGAAATTTCTTTCAAACTACCCCCTTGAGCCCCCACTCCGGGTACCAAATAGAAGTGACTGGGGGTCAATTTTCGAATGGCTGTGAACGAATCTGCTTGAGTGGCTCCTACTACAAACATCAATTGATCAGGACTTCCCCAGGTAGCAGTAGTAGTCAACACTTTTTCAAATAATTTCTGCTCACCCATTTGCTGCAATTCAAAATCTTTCGACCCTGAATTTGAGGTCAACCCAAGCACGATGGTCCATTTATTCTGATACTCTAGAAAGGGTTTTACGCTGTCTTCTCCCATATACGGCGCTACAGTTATTGCGTCGAAGGGCAGGGCTTCGTAAAAAGCCTTGGCATATTGAGTAGACGTATTGCCAATATCCCCCCTTTTTGCATCTGCAATGGTGAGATGGCTTTTGCCAATGTATTGAACCGTTTTTTCCATCGCCAGCCAACCTTTAATTCCAAGTGCCTCATAGAAAGCCGTGTTGATTTTATAGCTAACGCAAAAATCGGCTGTAGCATCTATTATGGCTTTGTTAAAAGCAAAAACGGGGTCTTCTTCCTGCAATAAATGTGAAGGAATTTTGGTTATATCGGTGTCTAATCCTACACACAAATACGACTTCTTTTGCTGAATCTGTTGTACGAGTTCCTGGCGTGTCATAATGTGGCAAAGATAGGCGATTTTAAGTGCCTCTTTTCTTAAAAAGACTGCGCGATTTCGTAAAAAGCATTGCCGAATTTAGCGATATCTTCAAAGCTGTTGTATAAAGGAACAGGCGCCAATCGAATTACATCAGGTTCTCGCCAATCTACGATCAGTCCTCTTTCCATCAATGCATCGTACATGTTGCGGCCGTTCTTTAACATCAGAATGGATACCTGACATCCCCTTTGATTGGGGTCAGTAGGTGTTAGATAACGCACTAATCCCTTGGTATTATTATCAATAGTAGCAAGCACTTCCCACAAATAATTGTTGAGTGCCTTTCTTTTCAAGTGGAGTTGTTCAATTCCGGCTTCTTCAAATAATTCCAAAGAAGCCAAATGACAGGCGTATAACAACATTGCAGGGGTGCTCAACTGCCAACCTTTGGCGCCGGAATCGGGAACGAAGCCCTTTTCCATTTTAAATCGGGTCGATTCATCGTATCCCCACCAGCCTGCTAAGCGCGGTGTATTGTGATGATGATGTCTTTCATGAATGAATACACCTCCAACTGCTCCGGGCCCGGAATTCAGGTATTTGTAGGAACACCAACAGGCGAAATCTACATTCCAATTGTGTAGATGCAGTTCAATATTTCCTGCAGCGTGGGCCAAATCGAATCCAACCAACGCTCCCACTTCCTGTGCAGCTTTGGTGATGGCCTTCATATCAAACACCTGCCCTGTATAGTAATTGATACCGCTGAAAAGTACTAACGCCAATTCATCACCAAGCGATGATATGGTATTCAGGATATCTTCTGTGGAAATCAAGTCTGATCCCGTTCTAGGCATCACTTCCACAATAGTAGTTTCCGGGTTCAAGCCAAGATGCTCACAGTAGGTTTCAAACATGTACTGGTCGCTTGGAAAAGCTTTGGCTTCGCATAAAATTTTTACTCGCTTTCCTTGCGGACGGTAGAAACTAGCCATCATTAAATGCAAGTTCACAGTTAGTTGATTCATCACTGTTACTTCATGTGGATTCGCTCCAACGATCTTTGATAGCATGGGAGTCATCAAATCATGCATTTGCATCCAAGGGCGTTCTCCCATAAAAAAACCTTCCACACCGTAGTTGCCCCATTGACTTAACACCTCATTTATTGCAGATGCAGTTTTGATTGGCTGCAATCCCAAAGAATTACCGAGAAAGTAAATCTGTTTCTTCCCTTCAATTGTTGGGTGAACAAAGTTCTGTCTAAATGAATGTAAAGGATCCTGTGCATCCAATGCTGCGGCCTGATCAAGCGAAAACAACGACATGTCAAAAAAATTAAATGGTTCCTGTTTTTCCTCCGTCAACCGGAATGCTTACTCCGTTTATATAAGAAGCCAATGGCGATGCCAGAAATACAACCACATTTCCGATTTCTTCAGCTGTTCCAAATCTTTTGGCCGGAATCGATAATTTCATCGTATTCGCCAACTCCTCTTCACTTATACCTGATTGTTGTGAATTCGAATGAATCAGCGATTTCAATCGTTGCGTATCTGTAAATCCTGGAAGCACACTGTTCACCGTTATGCCCCAAGCGCCAATTTCATTGGACAAGGTTTTGGCCCAAGAAGCAACAGCTGCTCTTATCGTATTGCTTACCCCTAAATTTGCGATAGGGATGCGAACCGAAGTACTTACGATATTAATGATCCGCCCATACCCTTGTTCTTTCATTCCCGGAACTAGAGCCGTGGCGAGTAGATGGTTACAAATAAGATGCTGTTGAAAAGCGGCCAGAAACTGATCGGGTTGGGCGTCTAAAGCAGTGCCCGCTTTAGGGCCACCGGTATTATTGATCAAAATATGGATGGGTGCCTTGTCTTTCAGTCGTGAAATCATGGCTTCTACTTCGTTTGTTTTGCTGAAATCAGCCAATTCAAAAGAATGAGATCCGCTGCCAGACAATTGAGGAAGGAGCCCTTTCAAAGCTGCTTCATTTCTGCCCACCAAAATGCAATTTGCTCCGGCAGTAGAAAGCAATTTAGCAGTTGCCCAGCCTATACCTTGCGTACTTCCACAAATCAAAGCCGTTTTACCTCTTAGATCAATTTGCATGTAACAAGTATTTAGAAAGGTTGATTTTTTTGATAGCCCACTTGATCGAAAGTGAAATCAATTTCCGTGTCTTTCTGCTTTCATGAAGGCAGCCAATTTCACTTCTTCTTCACTTCCGGCTTCTAGTCGCTCTACAATTGCATTAAAAGTTTGTTCGTCTTTATTCTGACTCAGTTTAAAAACGTGTTGAAGGTCATCTACTTTCATTTCAAAAGCAATGATCGCCTTTAACAAGGGTAGCTTGTAAGTATCAGAAAGATTGTTGTAAACAGTGGCCTGTGAGGAATCCGATTCAAAATGAAGCGATAGTTTTTGCAGAACTTCCATCAATCCGTTCTCGTCTAGAAATTTCATTTCACCTCTGGCATGTACCGTCAAATAATTCCAAGTACTCGCTTGAGCAGGCTGGGGATACCAACTTGCGCTTATGTAAGCATGTGGGCCACTGAACAAAAAAAGAGCCTTTGGGTTTTCAAGGAAAGCGAGATGATGATCTTGCTTTCGCATGATGTGTCCTGTAAGATACAGTCCATCCGCTCGTTCTTCAACCAATACCGGTACTTGAGTAGCAACGGGGGTTCCGTTGTGGGCTCCTATTAAAGTGGCAAACGGATACGTCTTCATTAGTTGAATGAGGGCGGATCCGTTTGACGATTTGAAATATGATAGATGATACATAGGCTTTAAGAAACCACTTCAAGTACTTTTGTGGGTCCAAAATTGGCGTTCCGCATTGCAATGCTTCTAACTGCTGCTCCGGCAAAAGCAGCAAAAGCTGCTTGTGAAATTGGATCGCTTCCAACCATGGCAGGAACACCATCGTCTCCCCCTTCTCGAATGCTTTGCACCAATGGAATTTCACCTAAAAATGGCAATTCGTATTCAGTAGCGAGGTTTTTGCCCCCTTCCTTTCCGAATATATAGTATTTGTTATTTGGCAATTCGGCCGGAGTGAAATAACTCATGTTTTCCACCAAGCCAATGATCGGAACTTTTATTTGGGCCTGGCCAAACATGGCGATGGCTTTTTTAGCATCTGCCAATGCCACATCTTGAGGTGTGGTTACCACAACAACTCCGGTAACCGGAACCGTTTGTACCAAGGTTAAATGGATATCGCTGGTACCGGGAGGCATGTCAATCACTAAATAGTCTAAATCATCCCAGAATACTTCGGTAACAAACTGACGGATGGCACTACTAGCCATCGGGCCTCTCCATACAATTGCATTTTTTTCATCAACCAACAACCCGATACTCATCAATTTGATACCATATTTTTCAAGCGGAACAATCATTCCTTTCTCACCCGGAGCTCCTTCCATCATTAAGGGGCGTTCGCCTCTTACACCAAACATAATGGGTACACTAGGCCCGTGTATGTCGGCGTCCATTAATCCCACTTTTGCCCCTCCTTGCGCCAAGGCCAAGGCTAGATTGGCAGAAACAGTGCTTTTCCCTACTCCACCCTTTCCGCTCACTACGGCAATGATGTTTTTTACATTCGGTAGAATGGATTGTCCATCTTTTCGATTGGAGCTTGTATTGGCAGTAAAGTTCACTTTTACTTCTGCCTCCTTATTCACCAAGAGCTTGATGGCATTGATACAAGCGTTGCGCATCATGTCTTTCATAGGACATGCGGGTGTAGTGAGTACTACTGTAAAGGACACATTGTTTTGATCGATCTGAATGTCTTTCACCATGTTAAGTGTTACCAGGTCTTTTCCCAGATCCGGTTCTTGAACATTTTTCAATGCTTCCACTATTTGATCTACTGTCATTCTTGTAACTATTTTGTTAAAAACCTCTATGAAAATGCAAAATTAACTAATGAAGCGGGTATTTTCGGGAAACAATTTTAAACGGTTGCTTATATTTGAGCCTGATGAGAAAAAAACTACTTTATACCCTCTTACTGGCCTTTCTACTCCCTACTGTGGCAAGTGCCCAATTCGAGAAATTGAAAGATTCTGTGATCCAGATTTATGGGGTAGTAATGACCGCCGATAGCTTGATGGGCATCCCCTATGTTACCGTTCAGGTAAAGGGAAGAAATCAAGGTACCTATACCAATGATCAAGGGGTGTTCTCGATTGTTGTATTGAAGGGCGACATGTTGGAGTTCTCCTCCATTGGTTTTAAACCAAAACTCATTGAAATTCCAAGAAGTTTAGATGGAAATCAGCATAGCTTGATTCAATTGATGGTGAAGGATACTGTTTACCTTCCCGCCACTATTATTCGACCACGCCCCACTCGCGAGCAATTTGAACGCGATTTTGTGAATGTACCCGTTGACGATGATGAGTACGAGATAGCTCGTAAAAATACAGAAGCCGGGAAAAGACGCATTTTGGCCCGCTCCCTTCCTACCGATGGAAGAGAAACAGGCAATATGATGCTACGAAACAATGCCAGCAAATACTATTACTACGGTCAAGCGCCGCCTCAAAATATCTTCAATCCATTCGCTTGGAATGAGTTCATAAAAGCATGGAAAAGAGGTGACTTCAAAAACAAAAGCGATCAATAATCGTTTTTCTGACCATTTGACTCCTAACTCTTTATTGTTATCTTGCAATAAATGCAGCGGTTTTTACGCTGTATAAGTCTTGCTAGTTTCAACACTCATTTATGTTAGGGGTTACCATTTTAGGCAATAATTCAGCACTACCGGCATTCGATCGGCATCCTACCGCACAGGTGGTGACGGTCGATGACCAGGTATTTCTGGTTGATTGCGGGGAAGGTACCCAAATGCAGTTGGCAAAATACAAGATTCGTTGGGGCAGAATCAACCACATCTTCATTTCTCACTTACATGGCGACCACTATTTCGGACTGCCCGGTTTGTTGAATAGCATGAGTTTATTGAACCGCGACAGTGAGCTCCACCTGTATGCTCCTCCAATGGTAGATGAAATTTTAGACCTACAATTCAAAGCCGGCCATTCGGCATTGAGCTATAAACTCATTTTTCATCCGCTAACCCGATCAGAAGAACTGATAAAAACCGATCGCTTCAAAGTGTCGTGTTTTGAAACTAAGCATCGTATTCCATGCTTTGGATTCAAATTTGAGCAAATAAAACCTCCAAGAAAGCTCAATCCGGAAAAAGCCATTTCGTTCGAAATACCCGCTTCTTTCTACGATCGCTTAAAATGGGGGGAAGATTATACCAACAAAAAAGGAGAACTGGTGCGCAATGAATGGGTAACTGAAGCCGGGGTTAGCCCTCACCGTTATGCCTATTGCGCAGATACTATATTTGATGAAAATTTGATTGAACTGGTAAACGATGTTGACCTTCTCTACCACGAAACCACTTACCTAAAAGATCTGGAAGACAGAGCGGCCATGCGATTTCATTCAACAACACATCAGGCAGCTACCATCGCTTTAAAAGCAAAAGTCAAACATTTACTGATTGGACATTTCAGCAGCAAATACGAAAAATTAGATCAATTCCTACTGGAAGCAAAAGAACTGTTTCCCAATACCTCACTAGCGTTAGAAGGCACAACATTCATCACTCCTCCTCGTATTCAGATGTAACTCCAAAAACTTGATCCCAAACAAGTTTTCTAAAAATCCAACGTAACCAAATGCTGTTTCTTAGTCTCACGCAATCTAATTAACATCCGTTATCGTAACTGAGTCCACTAAAACTAATCTGTATGCAAAAGAATTTATCTCGCGTTTGGGGTATTCTGTTGGGCTTCAGTGTATTAACAGCCTGTCAGAAAGATGCACCCTATGTAAGTCCGGATCAAACTACTGAATTCCACAAAAATGAGTGGTACAAATCGAATTTCGAATTTTATGCCCTCACCGATGCAAATCAATTGATTCGGTATTCGGGAGGAAGAAAGATTGAGAAAAAGCAAACCATCACATTAACAGGTCTCGCAACCGGCGAAATGATTAAAGCCATCGATTTTCGTCCTGCAACCGGTCAATTGTACGGCGTAAGTACAGCTAACAAAATTTACACCATCAATCAATACAACGGAGTTGTATATGCGATTGGAGTAGCCTTTACACCTGCTTTAAACAGTTCCAACATTGGGATGGATTTCAACCCAACTGTTGATAGAATTCGTTTGGTAACAGATGCCGGACAAAACCTCCGTGCCAATCCTGAAACCGGTGCTATTGTGGCAACGGATGGCAACCTAAACCCGGGAACGCCAATGGTTGGTGCCGTAGCTTACACGAATAATTTTGCAGGAACAACCACCACCACCTTGTATGATATTGACGCTGCAACCGATAAACTTTACATGCAAAATCCACCAAACAATGGTACACTTGCCTTGGTAGGCAGTTTGGGAGTAGACGTAAAAGGCGAAGCAGGATTCGATATTAATTCAAACAACACCATTGCTTTGGCAGTTCTAGAAACTGTGGGTGATGACGACAAAGACGATGATGAGAAAGACGGTGATG
>DGDD01000274.1 GCA_002385265.1 Chitinophagaceae bacterium UBA3961 | reverse complement strand
TTCTATAAAACCCGTTCTGAGGTTCCTCTCTCCTTCGTTTGCTTTGCAAACTCAGTCGTTCGGAATGACCCCTCATTTTTTTATTAAACATTCGATATTTTTCGCTGGACCTTCATCGGCCCTTCGACTGGTCCTTCGGACCGCCCTTCGACTAGACCTACGGTCTGCTCAGGGCAGGCTCAGGGACCTCGAAGGCCCAAGCTCAAAATATCGGTTGGAGGAATCGCTTGGATAGAAGACTACACTTTTATATAGCGTCATCGCTCATTAACTAGTATGTCATGAAATGTTTGAGACCCTTTATTTCAATAGTACAACACGTTATTTTAAACTTATCACTTCTTACTTACCACTCCTAACCTCCACATATTCAGCAAATCCCAACAAGTCCCAGAATACATTTCCGGTAACGGGTTTGCCTCGCAACATTCGGAGGATGATTCTTGCAGGTGTCGCAAATACATAAAACCAAGATCTGCGAGTACCACCCTTCAAAACAGTTGCGCCCACTTCTTCAAACACAACCTTGAGTTCTCTTACGGAGTACAATCGAACATGTGTAGGATCGTCATTGAAATTAAGTGATCCTTTCATGTGTGGAAGTTTTAGACTTCTCGGACCCGGATATTCTACATATAACACACCCCCGGGTTTTAACTTCGGCAACATCCCTTTTAAAACATCGGTTCCGTTGTGCAAGTGTTCAATCACATGAACAATTAAAATGGCATCAAAAAAATTGTTGGGGATAGAATCAAACTCCAGTTTTGTAAGGTTCATTTCGAAGAAACCTTTCATACACACAAAATCGGAGTTGTTGTTATTATAGTCTTTGTGAAGATCTAATCCATAATAGGTGCATTGAGGAAACTGGTTCGTTGTTTTGGATGCGGAGCTGTTTCCTGCGCCAATATCCAATAACACAAACGGGCGGTCTCCAAAATGTGAATGAAGAAAAGCAAATTTTGGATTCTGCCTCTTGATCCAATTGACAAGCGGACTTAACAATGACATGGTCTCCGAATGTACTCTATTTCCGGAGAATCGGTCATTCTAATACGTTAAAGTCATACACTTGCTTTCCACAAAAACGAGAGTATTTGTAGAAAGTCAACAAGAGAAGGGTCGCCGTTAACAAAATAACCGTCCGCAAACGTTTGAGCGAATTTTACGAAAGCACGCCCCGTATGGCTTTATTAAGGATATTGCAACCACAAAATTGCCAACATGAAATCGAATAGAAGAAACTTCTTGCGTTATTTGGGAATTGGGACCGGCACCTTGGTTACTGCTAGTCCGGCCATTGCCCGAGTAACAACAGACGAAGCCGACCGTCTCCCTTTTGAAGGCCCTGAATTTCAGGCACAGCCTTTTAATATGTGCGGCTATGCTGCTCCTAAATTACCAACTGTTCGAATTGCTGTAATTGGCTTGGGAATGAGAGGAAGTGGGGCCGTTGAGCGCCTGTGTTACATCGATGGAGTTGAAATCACCGTGTTGTGCGATAAAGATCCAGAACGTGTTGCCAAAATGCAAGCTCATTTGGCCAAAGTGGGCCGCCCCAAAGCCGCTGAATTTTCTGGAGAGGAAGGCTGGAAAAGAGCTTGTGAACACAAAGAAGTAGACCTCGTATATACTCCAACTCCTTGGCACCTGCATACTCCTATTTGCTTGCATGCAATGAATAATGGAAAACATGCTGCAACTGAAGTGCCTGCGGCATTAACTGTAGAAGATGCCTGGAAACTAGTGGAAACTTCAGAACGCACTCGAAAGCATTGTATGATGCTCGAAAATTGCTGTTATGATTTCTTCGAGTTGTTAACCCTGAATATGGTGCGCAACGGATTGTTTGGCGAAGTGGTGCACGCCGAAGGTGCTTATATTCATGACCTGAGCAAAGAGTATTTGTTCAATAAGAATGCTTATACCGACATGTGGCGCCTTAAGCAAAACATGAAACACAATGGAAACCTCTATCCAACACATGGATTAGGCCCCATTGCCCAATGTTTGAATATCAACCGTGGCGATAAAATGGATCATATGGTTGCCATGAGCACCAATGATTTCAGTTTAGGCATCATGGCAAACGAATTGGCAAAAACCGATGATTTCTTCAAGCCCTATGCGAATAAGAAATACCGTGGAAACATGAACACTACGCTTATTCGTACCAATCTGGGGAAATCGATGATGGTTCAACACGATGTGTCTACCCCTCGCCCTTATTCCAGAATTCACTTGGTAAGTGGGACAAAAGCGGTAGCGCAAAAATGGCCCGGCCCTGAACGCATTGGCTTTGGACACAGTTGGATCAAAGATGCAGAGTTAAAAGAATTGTATGCAAAACACAGCCCTGAAATCGTAAAACACATCGGTGAAATTGCGAAAGAAGTAGGTGGACATGGTGGAATGGACTTTATCATGGATTGGCGATTGATCGACTGTTTGAGAAACGGATTGCCACTCGACCAAAACGTTTACGACGCAGCAAGTTGGAGCGTAGTGGTTCCTTTAAGCGAACAATCTGTAAACAATAGATCAAAAAGTATTGACGTACCCGATTTCACAAGAGGTGCGTGGAAAAAGAACAAGCCGCACGATATTACATTGGCGGGAGGTGGTAACACCGGGGTTCGCAAAATAGCGAATCAATAATCTAGTAGTTACACTGTAAAGATAAAAGGTCAAGGTTCTGAAAAGCAACAGGAGGCTGTCTCTAAAAGACAGCCTTTCTTTTTGGGAAAAACAGTCTGAGGTTGGCATAGGACAGCCTCTCTGCATGCTTACAGTTAAGAAAAGAAAAAGCAGAACCGAAATCAAAAAAAAACAATTAAGCAATAAATAGTATTGCAAATATCACAACTGTCAATAGTAAATTGATCAGGTAACTAGTAGTCAAGGTGTATTTCATATGATATGGATTTAATAGTCCTGAAAACACACTTGATAGCTTGGGGTTAGTTAGAACGGAAGGGTGCTAACAAGTTGATCGCTTCAACAGTAATAAAGCTACTGCTGTTTATAAAGAATGTCAAGCGTAAATTAACTAGAAAGGGCTGCGATTTGTCCGTTCTACGATGTGAGAAGTTTTACTTGGTGTTTGGTGGGAAGTTTTTGGGTGTTAGGGTTTTAGGGTTCACCGCGGAGAGCGCAGAGAACGCAGAGGAGCCGCGAAGATTTTTTCACCGCAGCGTCCTTCGACAAGCTCAGGAACCAGCGCAGAGACCACAGCGGTTTCGCAGCGCTCCCTCCTGCTCATCTTCCTGTTCTTTCTCTGTATTTCCTCGCTTCCTCGTCTCCTCGCTCCTGCATTCCCCCTGCTCTTCCTCCTGTTCTTTCTCTGTATTTCCTCGTCTCCTCTTCTCCTCGCTCCTGTACCCCCCCCCTGTTCTTCCTGTTCCTTCTCTGTATTTCCTCGCTTCCTGTTTTTCCCATTCATCCAACGCGATAAATCGCGTTGCTACAAAATTCGTTTTATGAAACTCCGCCGCGATAAATCGACGGCGGACCTCAGCTACAATCATTGCGTCTATTCATAAACATTTTCTACTTCTTGTATTTCCTCGCTTCCCGCAACGGCTGCGCCTGTCCCGTATCGTTCCTCACGGGATAAACTCGACTGCTTTTGCTGCGCAAAACCAGCCTCCTTCCTCTCATCCTCGTCTCCTGTATTCCCCCCTGTTCCTCCTCCTGTTCCTTCTCTGTATTTCCTCGCTTCCTCGCCTCCTCGCTCCTCTATTTCCTCGTCTCCCATAAAAAAGCCGCACAGTTTCCTATGCGGCTCTAAACAATGATTGTATTAAATTTTACTTACTACTTAAACTAATTACCGGCAAGGCTTTCTCTCTCACTAGATCATTAAAGGCTTTCACATCTTCAACCATTACCTTTTTCAATTTTGCCAATTGCTCATCGCATTGACCCGCCAATACTGCGAATACTTCTTTCGCTTGCTTTGGTGGTGCCATATTGCCGCTATTGGCCATATCAAATACACCCGACAATTTATCGTTCAAACGAATAGGGAAATTCAATACGTCTTGACCGCTCTTTGCTTTGGTTTGATACAATACTTCTTCAATTGCAGTTAATTGTTTGTTCACAGCCTCTCCTTTTTCCTTCACTTCTTTTGGACAATCCTTTCCTTGCTTTGCAATAAAATCATTGATTTGATTGCGTACAGAACGGATGTCTTTAATTGCTTTTTGAACCTCATTGAATTTACCCATTACTTTATTCAGGAATTCAAATTGAGCCTCGTAATCGGCCTGAGAACATTTATAGTTCGGATCTGCTACAATGGTAAACTTCCCTTGTATAGAATCGCCATCAACTTTCAATACATAATCGTAATCGCCCGGAGGAGCAACAATGCCACCCGGAGTACCATTCCACAAAATCATTCCATCAATGGTTTCTGCTTCCGGATAATACAAATTCCAAACAAACTGATTCATACCTGCCTTTACTTCTAATTTGTCTTTTCCACTTGTACTAAACGTTTTAACCGTTGTTCCCCATTTATCTTTAATAGCAATAGAAGCCTTGGTACTATCAGTTACTGCTCCCACCAAATAATTGATTACAACTCCATTTGGAGGATTCGCTCCGGCATTAACAGGCGCTCTTAATGGTCCGAAACGAGAAACTACTCCAGGGATTCTGAATGCAGGATTCACCGGAAATACATGTATTTTTTTTGCGGCGATACCTGTTTCGTATTGTTGAACTGTGGTAAGATCATCAATGATCCAAAACGCACGTCCTTGCGTAGCTACTATTAAATCATTGTTTTTGATCGTTAAATCGGTAACAGGCACAATGGGTAAGTTCAATTGGAATTTTCTCCAGTTGGCACCGTCATCATAACTGATATACATACCGTATTCTGTACCTGCATACAACAAACCGGGACGCTTTTTATCGGCACGCATGGTTCTAGTAAAATGCATTTTATCAATGCCATTTACCACTAACTTCCATGTTTTTCCGTAGTCTTCGGTTTTATAGATATAAGGAGCGAAGTCATCTAATTTATAACGTGTTCCTATAACATAGGCGGCTCCTTTCTTAAAAGGATCCACTTCTATGCAGTTCCACATCATCCATTTTGGGCAATCTTTTGGAGTTACGTTCTCCCAATTCTTTCCACCGTCTTTACTTACACTGAGCACACCATCGTCACTACCTACCCATAACAAGTCTTTTTCAACCGGACTTTCAGTAGCAGTGAAAATGGTACAGTAGTATTCAACCGAGGTATTGTCTTTCGTAATAGGACCACCGCTCGATACTTGCTTGGCTTTGTCGTTGGTAGTAAGATCCGGTGAAATTTGTTCCCAGCTTGCACCTTCGTTCTCTGTTACAAACAAAGCATTGCCTGCACAATACAAACGCTTTGGATTGTGGGGAGAGAAGAATATAGGGAAGTTCCACTGGAAGCGGAATTTTTGAACATCCGCTCCTGCGCCCATGGGGTTATCAGGCCAAACAGAAATGGCTCTGTTCTCCCCGGTTTTATGATCCAATCTCGATAGATAGCCACCATAGTTTCCGCCATAAACAACATCCGGGTTCAACGGATCGGCTACTACATATCCACTTTCACTTCCGGCAGTAACATCCCAATCGTCGTTGGTGATGGCCATTCCATAAGTACGGTGTTTGATACGAATGGTGCTATTGTCTTGCTGTGCTCCCAAAATTCTATAAGGGAATGAATTGTCGGTTGAAACACGATAGATTTGAGAGGTAGGCTGGTTTTCGTACGTGCTCCAATTATTTCCTGCATCGAAGCTTATTTGAGCACCACCATCATCTGCCACAATCATTCGTTTAGGATCTTCGGGATCGATCCACAAATCGTGGTGATCTCCGTGAGGAGTTCTCAACGATCCAAAAGTTTTGCCACCATCTCTACTTACCATGAAGTTTACATTCGGGCAGTAAACGATGTTCTCGTTTTTAGGATCAACAAACACTTTAGTATAATACCAAGCACGTTGACGAATATTATTATCGCTGCTGGTGAGTGTCCATGTTTCACCACCATCGGCGCTTACAAACAAACCACCACCGGCATTTTCAATGATCGCATAAATTTTATCCGTATTAGAAGGTGCAATGGCAACACCAACAATACCCCAAATTCCTTTTGGTAAACCTTTTTTAGCACTGATGTTCGACCAAGTTTCGCCGCCATCGGTACTTCTCCACAAGCCACTGCCTTCACCACCACTTTCCAAGCTATAAGGTGTGCGAATCAATCTCCAAGTGCCTGCATACATTATGGATGGATTATTGGGGTCTAAAACCAAATCGGAAGCGCCGGTTTGACTGTTCACAAATAAGGTTCTTTTCCATGTTTTACCGCCATCGGTTGTTTTATACACACCTCTCTCTTCGTTTGGTCCAAATAAGTGACCCATTGAAGCTACCCATACCGTATTGGGATCGCGTGGGTGAACAATGATGCGAACAATATGACGCGCATCTTTCAATCCGATGTTTTTCCAAGTTCGTCCACCATCTTCACTCTTCCACATACCGCCCAATCCTTCTGCCACATTACCTCGCATGGTATTTTCACCTTCGCCCACATAGAGGATGTTTTCATCTGATGGAGCTACCGTAACAGCACCCATAGTACCTCCAAAGTATTTATCACTGATGTTTTTCCAATTGCTTCCACCATCTATAGTTTTCCAGATACCACCACCGGTGGCACCAAAATAGAAGGTGTTTTTACTCTTGTAGCTTCCTGTTACGGCGCCACTGCGGCCTCCGCGCCAAGGACCTACCAAGCGATATTTAACATTTGAAAACAACACCTCATCGGCATTCGGAGGAGGTGGAGGAGCCTGAACGGCTGATTTTTTCTGTGCTACTGCAGAAGAAACTGCCAGTACCACTAAGCAAAGCATTAGTAATTTTCTCATAACCAAGTTGGAATTAGTCATGAAAGTTAACTAAAAAAAGAACGGGTGCCGAAAAATCCGACACCCGTTTATATAAAATATTTCGCTACTATAATTTCTTATTCTCCACTTTGGGTTTATCGTCTTTCAACAAACCTTCTTTAATTAAAGCAGCTTTTACCTTTGCATCATATTTGGCCACAATGGCCTCATTCGATTGAGCAGCGCCATCTACCTCGCCTTTTAACACGCCAACTCTTTGAAGTTGAAGGTTAGAAGGGGCAGATTCTTGCATTGCAACTGCCATGTATAAATCGGTAATGCGCTCGCGAATGCGTTCTTCGTCGGCAAAAACCGATTTCATCTTGGTTGCCAAACAATTTGCTCTCAATGCTTCCAATTGATCGTAATATTCTTGCAAAGTTACTTTGAGTTTCTTGTTAGACGTACTATCCATGTACTTTTTCAATTGCTTTTGTCTTCCGCTGATATCGTCCACTACTTTAGCCAGCGACTCATGCAAACGATAAATATCCATAGCAGTTTTGTATTGCAATTGACGATCTTCTTTGCTGAAATTAGGATTCTTGTCGTCGTGTTGCATTACAACAGAAGAACTCAATTCTTTCGAACCCGCTTTTAATTTTACAGTGTATTTTCCGGGTAATACCATAGGAGCGATAAACCCACCGTAGTCCACTTTCGATCCGCCTGTTGCGGTTTTAGGTGGTTTCATGCGTTGGTTCCAGTACACTTTATTCAAGCCTTTGCGATTGCTGGCAGGAATGCTTTGCACCAATTTACCACTGTCGTCGTAAATTTCTACCACTACTCTACCGCTGTTCAAACGATCTTTTAAGTAGTATTGGATTGGAGGAATAGAAATCGGATTCCCTGCATTCCATCCACCGGTTCCGGGGAAACCGCCATTGCCCCAATCGCCATTAGTTAAACGCATGGGTTTGTTTTCAAATAAGTACACATCTTTCTCTGCGATGTCTTTTGTGATCAATCGCATGGGGCTAATATCGTCAATTACATAAATACCACGACCATGTGTAGCAATGAGCAGGTCATTGGTTTTAGGATGAATTTGAATATCGCGAACCAGGGCCATATCGGGCACTTTATTTTTCATTCGAAACCAAGTAGTACCTGCATCTGTTGAAGCAAACAAACCCATTTCAGTTCCGATGAACAACAGGTCTTTGCTCACCAAATCTTCTTTGATCTTATGCGCAAAACCGGTAAACTCATCACTTTTAAACATCGTCCAAGTTTTGCCTAAATCGGTTGATTTTGCAACATAGGTTTTATGATCACCATACATATGGTTTTCAAAACTTGCGTATACGGTATTCTTGTCGAAACGAGACGGCTCAATACTACTTACCCAAGTTTGTGCAGGAATACCGGATGCAGCATAATTCTTCGCCACATTCACCCAGTTCTTTCCTCCATCGATTGTGTATTGCAAATTCCCGTCATCAGTCCCAACCCAAATCATGTTTTCATCTAAGGGACTTTCTGCAATCGTAAAAATGGTAGTATGATTTTCTGCAGAGGTATTGTCAGCACTCAAACCACCACTGTTTTCTTGCTCTTGCTTCTTTTTATCATTCGTAGTTAAATCAGGTGAAATTCGTGTCCAGTTTCTCCCTTGATCCGTGGTTTTATATAAATATTGAGCGCCAATGTATAGGTTCTTCTTATTGGCTTGACCAATTACAATAGGCGTATTCCAATTCCATCTTAGCTTGCTTTCACCTACACCTTGTTGTGGTTTAATTGAAACAGATTTTAATGTACGAGTATCAATTCTTCCTACATTTCCACCTTGACTTTCAGCATACACTATGTTTGGATCTACACCGTCTGGTTGCACCCAAAAACCATCGCCACCAAACAAGGCAACCCAACTAGAGTTGGTTACTCCACCCGGTGTAGCAGAAGGGGCTATCCAGCTTCCGTTGTCTTGCAAACCACCCATAATATTGTACGGTTCCTTTGCATCAACAGCTACATGATAGAATTGTCCCACAGGCAAATTCTGTAAAAACATCCAAGTAGCACCTTTGTCAACACTCATGTAAACTCCGCCATCGGAACCTACATACATGTGACTTGAGTTTTGAGGATTGATCCACAAAGCATGCATATCACTATGCAACCAACCACCTTCACCGCTTGACTCGGCGAAAGAATATCCGCCATCAACAGAATAGGAGAAAGTATAGGCAGGTCGGTATACGCGTTTGGGATCTTTAGGGTCTACCACAATGGTGCTAAAATAGAAAGGTCGAGCAACCACATTCAAAATTGCCGATTGCTTTTTCCAAGATTCGCCACCATCATTTGAAATGTACAAACCGGTTTCGTTCGACTCCACAATCGCAAACATATTTTGCGGCGCACTGGGTGCCAACGTAAACGCAATTCTTCCAAATGGTTTTGACGGCAATCCGTTGGTCAATTCTTTCCAAGTTTTACCACCATCGGTACTTTTATAGAATCCACTTCCATTGCCTCCTGAATTGAAGAGATAAGGCAAGCGTCGGAATTCCCAGGTAGAAGCATATATGATATCAGAATTCGTAGGATCCAAGATCACTTCAGCACAACCTGCTTTTTCGTTGATGTAAAGTATTTTATCCCAAGTTTTACCGCCATCGGTACTCTTGTACAATCCACGATGTTTGCTGTCGCTCCACAAAGGTCCGGGCGCAGCCACATAAATGTTATTGCTGTTTTTAGGATCTACTACAATGCGAGCGATGTGCTCGGTACTGTCTAATCCAATTTTCACCCAGTTATCTCCTGCATCGGTGCTTTTGTACAATCCGTCTCCAATTGAAACAGAGTTTCGCATGTTGCTTTCGCCGGTTCCGGCGTATACTACTTTGCTATTCTTTGGATCAATGGCGATAGCGCCAATTGACTGACAGTATTTATCGAAAATAGGTTTAAAGGAAGCACCTCCATTGGTGGTTTTCCAAATTCCACCACCGGCAGAACCCACATAAATGATTTTAGGGTCATCTGCAACTCCTTCAATGGCAGAAATACGACCACTCATGGTACCGGGACCTAAGGCTCTTGCCTCCATCATCCCGAATGTGTTTGAATTGATAGCTGTTTGTGCAAATCCGGTTTGAACAATTGCCATCGATATCAAAAAACTACATAACAGTATTTTCTTCATAACAGTATAATTAAAAACCCGGCTGTTAACCGGGTCTTTATAAAAGTAAGTTTGAAATTAACCTCCTACAGTAAAGATTTTTTCATCAACAGCCTTGTTCACTTCAATCTTGGTAACAGTCATATCACCTTGACCAAATGCACCACCAATTGTGTGCGCGAAGAAAACGCCGTCTACTGCTTTGTAGTCGCCATAGCTAACAGAAACTTCTTGCTCTTGTCCCATAACAGTGGCTTTTGCGGTCATGCGAATGATAAAGAATGTTTTTGCATCAATAAAATAAGTGCGTGTTTTACCTGCCTTTGTTGTCAATTTAATTTTGAAGGTAGAAGTACCATCAATATCTTCTTTACCCAACAATTCAACAGTGCTTCCTTTTTCTTTGTAGTTAAACAAAGCGCCGTTCAAATCCAATTCTTCAGCACCTTCTTTTACTTGCTCTTCAGGCATTGCTTCAGGAGCTGATTGACCCATAAAAGGCATATAGGTCCAGCCTTTTGTTGGAGTCATGATCATGTAACCATCCATACCCATGGCAGAGATGTCTACGCGCTGTCCAACATTGTGTACTTTAGTAGTCACAACTGGAATGTCCATTCCTTGTACACTTAAATTACTTTCCATTCTTACAGATTTTAGCGTGGCAAGCTTAGCCGCACCTCCTAACGCCTCGATGTTCTTAGCGATCACCTCATCTGCAGTTTGAGCGCTAGCAGACAAAGAGAAAAGGGATGCAACTAGTAAGAATGTAAAACGAAACTGTTTCATTGTATTTTATTTAAAAGTTAAAGTGAGATTATTCAGGTTTATATAAACGTTCATCAATTTTTTTATTGATCAAAATGGTTTCGATGGTTGTATTCATGGCTCTTCCCCCCATACCCGGTCTTGAAATAGTAGTTGGGAACCAATATCCGTCAAATTGTTTGAAATCGCTATAATCAATATTCACACCCATGTCTTGCGGGTTAGGTCTATTGCCACCACCTTGTTGGCCACCGCCCTGTTGACCTCCGCCTTGACCGCCGCCTGGTCTTCCACCCCCACCAAACATTCCCATTCCGGCACCTCCCTTCATAGAAGTTCGAACTACCATCCAAGATTTGTTGTCGATAAAGTAAGAGACGCTTTTACCCGACTTAGTGGTTGCTTTTACCACGTAACAAGTAAGATTATTAATGGTTTCAGTTCCGGTCAATTCTACCGAAACGCCCTTGGCTGCATAATCAATGAGTAGAGAATTGCAGTCCATTTCAGCCGTTTGACTATTGTAAGCTTCTGCAGGCATGGCTTCAAAGGCACCACTGTTCCTTGGATTAGAGAACCAGCCTCCTTTCTCAGTAACAAGAACGGTGAAATTCCCCATACCAAAATCAACCTGTTGACGGTATAATTTTCCCTGTACTCTAATAGTAGTGGTGGTGATTTCACTTCCATTTGGACCTACCGCAACCCCTTCCATTTGAATGGTTTGGAGCGCTTTTAGTTTTTCAATTCCGCCCATCGCCTCCACATGCTTTGAAATAACATCTTCTGCTGTTTGCGCAAGCACTGTTCCTACAATGAAAAGTGATAGTACGGAGGCAAGTATCTGTTTCATACCTTTTTGATTAAAATAATAATAATAGACCAAATTTAATTTCTTCCTTGATACAGGCCTTGTGTTTTATCATTAATTTTCCGAATCAGAATTAATCCCTATATGAGTCGATTTAGCGAGCAAAAAGTTACAGGAAATTTGGTAAATATTTTAGAAGAAAGAATCGTTCCTGCCACTCTACATATTAGGGATGGAAAAATAGAAAAGATTGAGGAAGAAGCCATTAACACTCCCATAAATCCCCAATTACCTTTTATTACACCGGGTTTTGTAGATGCCCATGTTCATATTGAAAGTTCCTTATTGGTTCCTTCTGAGTTTGCCCGCATGGCAGTTCTGCACGGAACGGTAGCTACCGTAAGCGATCCGCATGAAATAGCTAACGTATGCGGCGTAGGAGGGGTTCGTTTTATGATTGAAAATGGGAAAAAAGTGCCCTTTAAATTCAATTTCGGGGCACCGAGTTGTGTGCCTGCCACTACTTTTGAAACTGCCGGAGCCGAGGTTACCGTAACAGATGTTAAGGAACTACTGGCGCTCGATGAAATCAGATACTTGAGTGAAATGATGAACTTTCCCGGAGTTATTTACAATGATTCTCAGGTTCATGAAAAAATAAAAGCAGCTCATGCTGTTGGGAAACCGGTTGATGGTCATGCCCCCGGACTGCGTGGAGATGATCTCAAAACTTATTTCAGTGCAGGCATTAGCACCGATCATGAATGTTTCACCTACGAAGAAGCAAAAGAAAAGTTGGAACTGGGAATGAAAGTGTTGATTCGCGAAGGCAGCGCTGCAAAAAATTTTAACGCACTTATCGACCTTTTAAACGACTATCCCGATGATATTATGTTCTGTAGCGATGATAAACATCCCGACAGTCTTGAAATCAGCCATATCAATGCGCTTTGCGCGCGTGCTGTAGAAAAAGGAATCCCTTTGTTCCACATACTAAAAGCAGCATGTATCAATCCGGTGCAGCACTATCAACTTCCGGTAGGATTGTTGAAAGAAGGAGATGCGGCCGATTTCATTTTGCTTGAGGATCTCAGTTCCTTTAAAGTAATAAGTACATATATCGACGGCGAATTGGTGGCAGAAAATGGAAAATCTTTTATTGAATCTGTTCCCGTTCAACCATTGAATCAATTTGATTGTTCTGAGAAAATTCCATCCGATTTCGAATTGAAAATAAATACCAATGCTACAACGCATACTATTCCGGTGATTGAAGCATTGGAAGGTCAACTGATTACATTGCGCCAAGATCACGAACTCCCAATAATAAATGGTGTTGTAACTTCTATAACAGAAAAAGATATTCTAAAAATAGTGGTAGTTAATCGTTATTTTAATGCTCGGGTAGCGCATGGATTTATCACTAATTTTGGATTTAAAAAAGGAGCCATTGCCTCATCGGTGGCGCATGATAGTCATAACATAGTTGCTGTTGGAACATCTGACGAGGCCATTTGCGAAGCTGTGAATGCTGTGATTCGCGAAAAAGGTGGATTGAGCTGTTTCGATGGGAATAGTACCGAGGTATTAGGGTTGCCTGTGGCAGGATTGATGAGCGCAAAAGATGCTTACGAAGTATCAAGTGCTTATACCCGCCTTGACCAGATGGCAAAATCGCTAGGAACCAATCTGGCAGCACCTTTCATGACACTGTCATTTATGGCATTATTGGTAATCCCTAAGTTGAAACTAAGTGATAAAGGGTTATTCGATGGTGAAAAGTTTCAGTTAATTTCGTATTAGAGTCAGTTTTGTATAACCTAAAACTGCCTTATCCTAGACATGCATGAACGTAGAAAAAAACCAAACTAGTTCAGTAGAAATTGCCGGCGCATTTTCAGCTATGGTAAACGCCATTTACCCTGTCAGTAAAGAGGCCCTTGATTATGTCACAAAACGAATGTCGCCCGTGTACATTCAAAAAGGCTCACTTCTTGTTAGTAGTGGGCAACATTGCGACCATCTTTATTTTGTGGTGAAAGGTGTTTTGCGCGGCTACGTGCAACAAGGCACCAAAGAAATTACCACATGGATCACTGCAGAAAATGAATTGGTAACCTCTATTTCCAGTTTCTACCAGAAAGTTCCAAGCATCGAGAACATTGAAGCATTGGAAGATTGCACATTGGCAACCATTCACCGTGATGATCTCAACTACATGTACACTGCATTCCCTGAAGTGAATGCCTTTGTACGCATCGTTTTGGAAAAGTACTACCAAGATGCAGAGGAGCGTGCGTATATTGCCCGACTCACTGAAGCAACCGGGAAATACCATCGCTTCATCAATACAAAAAGCCATTTATTGAATCGAATACCTTTGAAATTCATTGCCTCCTATTTAGGAATGACCTTGGAAACCTTGAGTAGAATCAGAAGCAAGATCACTTATTCTCGATAGAAAGCCTCCTTTTGTTAACAGCGATTTCTGCGTGCTTTTTTTTCTGTAATTTCCAAAAAACAACCACGCATGAAATGTATGCCCCTTCTTGCTTTTTTGTGCCTTAGCTTTTCTGCGATCGCACAAAAAGCAGCCCCTGTTCCCGCTAATAAACAAGCGGTGTTACAATCCATTGCCAAACACGAAGCCGAATTAGTAAAAATTAGCGACCAAGTTTGGAGCTTCGCTGAAATAGCCATGGAAGAATACCAGTCGGCCAAAGTGCTTTCTGAGTATGCGGAAGCACAAGGTTTCAAAGTAACGCGAAACATTGCCGACATTCCAACTGCCTTCATCGCTGAATATGGCTCCGGTAAACCCATCATAGGAATCTTGGGTGAATTTGATGCATTGCCCGGCTTGTCTCAAAAAGCAAGTCCGGTAAAAGAAGCCTTGCAAAAAGGTGCTGCCGGTCATGGTTGTGGTCATAATATGTTTGGCGCAGCCAGCTTAGGTGCCGCCGTTGCCATCAAAGAACTTATTGCTAGTGGCAAACTAAAAGGCACCATTCGCTTTTATGGAACACCGGCAGAGGAAGATAAGGCAGGAAAAGTATACATGGCGCGCGCAGGAGTTTTCAATGATTTGGATGTGTGTTTAGATTGGCACCCGGCATATGAAAACTTAGCCAATTTGCAAAGTTCGCAAGCGGTGGTAGACTATACCGTTAGCTTCAAAGGCAAGAGTGCTCATGCGGCTGCCGATCCTTGGAATGGTAAGAGTGCTTTAGACGCAGCTGAGTTGTTCAATATTGGTATGAACTACATGCGCGAGCATATCAAGCCTAGTGTTCGCATTCATTATGTATACAAACAAGCCGGCAACGTTCCGAATGTAATTCCTGACGAAGCAAGCGTTTGGATCTGGATACGAGATTCCAAAAGAAGTGGAGTAGCTGAAGTAGAAGCACGCATGAAAGAAGTAGCAAAAGGCGCAGCATTGATGACGGGCGTAGAAGTAAATTGGAAATTGAACAACGGATTGTATGAAATTTTGGTATTGGAATCGGGTGCAAAAGCCTTGCATAAAAACATGCAGTTGGTAGGTCCAATTCAATATACCAAGGAAGAATTATCCTTCGCCGATTCTATCATGAAAGCATACGGTGCTGCTTCATTAGGAATAGATGGTAGCATAAAAGATTTAGAGCAAACACGCCCCGACCCCGATGGAGGTTCAACTGACGTGGGTGATGTGAGCTATATCGTTCCGGAAATTTCATTGAATGCTGTAACCGCTCCCTACAAAGCACCCTGGCACTCTTGGGTTGTTGTTGCCTGTGGTGGCATGAGCATTGGTCATAAAGGAATGTTGTTCGCCGCTAAAAGCTTAAGTGCAACCATGGTTGATCTTTTCGAAAACGAACAATTGCGTAAAGACATTCGTAAAGAATTCGAAACGAAAAAAGGTTCCGAAGTGTGGAAAGCGATGTTGCCTGATGGGCCGCCGCCGGTGCCGGTGAGAAGCAATTAATAGTGTTGAGTTGTTGAGTTTTACGCAGCTTCGCTGCTTGGAATTCGCAAAGGGGAAGAAGTTAAAAAAGGAACGCAAAGGGATTGTTCTTCTAAAATTCTTTTTTGACCACAGATAACGCAGATTTTCAATACAGATAGCACAGATTAGACTCTGATATTCATAGAGAAAAACAGAATACTCAGCCTCTAATCTGTGTATTCTGTGGTCAAAAAACCTAAAGCCTAAAGCCTAAGGCCTAAAACACAGAACTCAAAAGCTTAAAACTTGATCTAAAGGTAAATCCGTTAAAATTTGTGCAGATCTGTGGTCAAAAAGATACTCACCGCAGTAAAGAAGTGCGA
This sequence comes from Chitinophagaceae bacterium UBA3961, assembly GCA_002385265.1. Classification (GTDB taxonomy): domain Bacteria; phylum Bacteroidota; class Bacteroidia; order Chitinophagales; family Chitinophagaceae; genus Endoryza; species Endoryza foliicola. The sequence goes on along the minus strand of DGDD01000274.1, from coordinate 8,600 downwards.
AAAATTTAAAACAAGTAGTTACAACTAAAATCTTGGACAAGGTACAGGTTTGTAACCTGCCGGTCTTTTAATGTAGATAAGAGAGATTTCTAGGCCACCTCTGCTTTGAGAAGCCGTTTTTAAGCTAGAAATATTTACATCATACGATGCTCCCAAACGGAAGCCGTTGAATTCAAGGCCGATATACGGAATCACGGCATCGTTCACATTATTGATACGCGTCCAAATTCCGGCAAAGAAATTAGAAGGATTATCGGGGTCATCATTCAGCGCAAAACCTGCGGCACCACCGGCAACAAAATTGTAGGCACCTGCCTGTGTACTGTATAAGGAACTGAGGTAAATGGTTTTGGTAGCATCACCCAAAGGAATGGCTCCTCCGGCATGAACGGTGTATCGGGTGTTCAATGTATAATAAACATCACCGGCAAAAGATTCTCTTGGTTTGTTTAAGTGATAAGCCGATGCACCAATATAGTAGTTATTGAATCCGTCTGTTGATCCATTGAAGAGCACACCTGCACTCACATCGAAATAATTCAGATTGAGTTGTTGATCGTTGATGGTTTCTCCACTTGGAATGGTCCAACCGCCAAACTGATCCAACTCATCTTCAAAGTTCAACTTAGTACCATCAAGTCGTTTAGTATTGTAGGTAGCTTGAAATCCCACACCTATTTGGTTCATGCCATTCTCATCCAGCCCTTTGTGATAGGCAGTGGTGAGTGATAACATGTTAGTGGAAAGAATGCCATTGGCTGTTTTATCGCTCATGGCAAGAATACCAACACCCCAAGTGTCGAGATCCGATAGCTTTCCGCGAAGTACAGGAAAATCAAGCGATGCAGTAGAAGTTACAAAAGCTTTGCTAATGGCAGGCCATTGATCTCGGTAATTGCCGGCTACTCTGAAGTTTCCATTGAATTTTCCCGTGAGTGCCGGATTGAGGGTCAACGGCGACACAAAAAATTGAGAGAAATTCGGGTCTTGGGCCCGAGCACTCTGAAACAAAAGTAAGGCAGCTATGAAGGTAATAAGGTTCCGCATCCAGTAAAGTCTCTATATTCTTATAAGACAAGCAAAATACAAAAAATGCTGAACCAAACCTGTTATTTATTTATGATTCAGATAACTGATTAATAATGAATTTATTAAGGCAATCAAGACTGCATTTTGGTACCAAAAGCCAGGTCACCGGCATCTCCTAAGCCAGGTACAATATAGCCCTTAGCCGTAAGTTCATCGTCAATAGCGCCACACCAAATGGTTGCATCGGGTGCTTCTCTTTGAACGTATTCAATACCAACAGTGCAAGCAATAGCGGCAACCACATGTATTTGGGAGGGCTTTCCTTCATCACGTAAGTATTGAATGGTCTTCACCAAAGAGGAACCCGTAGCCAACATAGGGTCACTTAAAATAACAATCCGATTTTCTAAATCGGGTGAAGAGATATATTCCATGCTTATTTCGAAACTACCGTCGCGATGATGTTTACGATAGGCTGAAATAAACGCATTGTCTGCTTTATCAAAGTAGTTCAGCAAGCCCTGGTGCAAAGGCAAACCGGCACGAAGAATGGTAGCGAGTACCGGCTGTTCTGCCAAAACCCGAGAAACCGCAATTCCCATAGGTGTTTGAATTTCTTTTTCCACCGTTGGCAATCGCTTGCTGATTTCTATGGCGGCCACTTCTCCAATTCGTTCCAAATTGCGACGGAAACGCATCCGATCTCCCTGTATTGCAACATCTCTTAATTCTGCGATCCAGTCGTTTAGCAGCGAATACTGCTCACTTAAGTGTATTACCATAAAACAGCGTTTGGGTTTTTAAACAGCAAAGTAGAACTTCGCGCTACAAATCTATTGTGTACAAACAAAAAACAGAAATAATAATATGATCTACCGCGCGCTGGGATTAATGAGTGGCAGCTCTTTAGATGGGCTGGATATGGCTTTCGTGGAGTTTCACGAAGCGGGTGGAAAATGGACTTTTGAATTAAAACAAGCCGATTGCCTTCCCTATTCTAAGGAATGGGAAGAAAAATTAGCCCATGCTACCAAATTGAATGCAGGAGAATATCTTTTGCTGCACACGGAATACGGCCGTTACATCGCATCCCAAGTAAAACACTTTATTGAGAAATACGAACTTGATTATCAAGTTCAATTGATCGCTAGTCACGGTCATACAACATTCCACTTTCCTGAAAAAAACACAACCGGACAACTAGGCGATGGCGCTTCCATAGCCGCTTTAACTGGTATTGCCACTGTCACCGACCTGCGAGCAGTTGATATGGCATTGGGTGGACAAGGCGCACCTATCGTTCCTATTGGTGAGCGATTGCTTTGGCCGGGCTATCCCATTCTATTAAACCTCGGAGGAATTGCCAATGTTTCTATTCAAAGCAATGATAAACATGTGGCTTTCGATATTTGTCCGGCCAATAAAGTTCTGAATTTATTGATTCAAGAAACCGGAAAAGCATACGATGATGGCGGCTCTTTGGCTGCTCAAGGAACTGTAAATGAACCGCTATTGAGTGCTTTGAATGCCTTGGATTATTACAGTAAACCCTATCCGAAATCGCTTGCAAATGATTTCGGAATAGAAATCGTTTACCCGCTAGTTAAAAATGCGGGTCTCACTCTCCCGGATGCCTTAGCCACCTATGTAGAACACATTGCAGTGCAATTAAAGCAAGCTTTATTATCATTCAAATCGGAAGAACCTATTTCAATGTTGATAACAGGCGGAGGAGCACATCACCGCTACATGGGTAGCCGAATCAACTATCATTTGGCATCCCTCAATATTACTGCCGAAATACCTGATGCTTCGATCATCAATTACAAGGAAGCAATTGTAATGGCGCTAATGGGAGTACTTCGTTGGAGAGAAGAAGTAAATGTATACAGCGCAGTAACCGGAGCAGAAAGAAACAGTGTGGGTGGAGCGCTTTGGATCACCACATAAATTCAAAGAGATGAGTTTTGAGTAATTAAGTTCTTTAGTTGGGCTTCGCCTGAAATAACTGAACAACTCAAAAACTAAACAACTCAATTACTCCATATTAGTGGATATAACTAAAAAGAAAGCCCCCATTGCTGGGGGCTTTCTCAAAAACTAAATAATTGAATAACTCAACAACTCCTTAGTACCCTGGGTTCTGTACAATCACTCCACCTGTAGCATCCACTTCTCTTTGAGGAATGGGGAATACCAACAAGTTACTATTCCAAGCAAATGAACCGGTAGCACCTTGCAAGCGTTTGATATCATGGATTCGAACGCCTTCGAATGCCAACTCCAATCTTCTTTCGGCCAATACATCGGCCAAAGTAGGAGCAGCAATTACATTCAAATTGGTGCGAATGGGGTTTCTGATCTCCGCTAAATCGTTCGCAGGAGTATCTCCAACGGTAGTACCTAAACGCAAATTACATTCAGCACGAGTCAAGTACATTTCCGCAATGCGAATTACCGGTAAGTTCATGCTAAACGAGCGCCATTTACCACAATAAAAATTTCCCGGACGAGCGCCTGTACCAACATAATACCACTGATTGAAACGAAGGTCGTTTACATTATAGGTATTTAAGAAGGCAGCTACCATTCTAACGTCGGCACGACCAATACCTGGCAAGCTAGCATAAAAAGTAGCCATTCCATTGTTGGCAGTTCCTGCATTGTTTTGATCATTCTGCTGAATCTCCCAAATGCTTTCGTCGGTATTTTTATTATCGAATACCGCACGAACAGATGCATTCATGGCGTATTTACCGCTTTCAATAACTGCACTTGCAGCATCGCGTGCAGCGGCATAATTGCCTTGTTGTAAATACACTCTGCTTAAAAATGCCAATGCGGTGAATTTATCGGCGCGTGTTCCATTGTCTTCAGGAAGTTTATTGATGGCAGCGCCTAGGTCTGTAATGATTTGCGTATATACATCCGCTACTGTGTTTCTAGGAGCTTTGGCAAATGCCTGCTCTTCAGTAGTAGTGGGAGTGGTTTTAATAACGATGCCGGGTTGAGTATTACCGGCAACCGCACCCCAAGGCAAACCGAAATAACGCACCAATTCAAAATGCATGATGGCACGAGTAAACAAGGCTTCGCCTTCCAGTTGATTTTTTAAATCAGCGTCGGTAACAAGGTTAATATTAGCCAATACAATATTTGCCATATTGATGGCTTGATAAGCCGATGTCCACAAAGTATTTGCTTCGCCATTGTCGCGAGTCATGGTTTTATTGGCAATTTGGCGTTGGCTTTGGAAGGTTCCTCTCCAAGAACAGTAGCCTTCGGCAGCTTGAAGATCTGCATCTAAAAACAAACTCGTTCCATACAAAGTGCCACTTCCCATAAGCGAGTAGCAACCGATAACGGCCGATTCTACATCAGAAGCATTCTGAATGGCCGTTGCAGCATCAATGCTTTGACGGGGTTCAATATCTAACTTTTTGTTACAGCTAACCATTACAGCTGCACCCAAAAGTAGACTTGCAATTATATTACGTTTCATAATTCTTTTGTTTGAAGTGATCAATTAGAAGCCAAGATTAAATCCTACACTAATCGTTTTGATTTGAGGAGGTGTATAGAAATCATGACCCAAGTTCAATGAACCGTTAGATGCGGAGTTAACTTCCGGATCGTATCCATTGTATTTTGTAAAGGTGAACAGGTTAGACGCAGCAACATAAACACGTGCATTCTCCATCTTGTAACGTTGCAACATTCTACGTGGCAAATTGTAACCAAAGTTTACACTCTTTACACGCAAATAAGATCCATCTTGAACCCAGCGAGACGATTTACCGGCTCCATTACCATCGTACAAACGTGGCTGAGGAATATTGGTGATTTGTCCGGGCGTTTTCCAGTAGTTCATTTGGTCTACTGTTTGGTTATCGAAGTAGTCTCCATTTACGCTTTGGAAGAATCCGGCCATATTGTAGAGACTTCCGCCTTTTACAAACTGACACTGAATATCCAAATCAAATCCTTTATAAGAGAAATGGTTGTTGAAACCACCGTAATAATCGGGGTTTGGATTTCCGATTATGGTATCAACTGCTTGTGAGTAATCGTTTGTTTTAGATTTATCAGCAGCATAGTACAACGCGTCTCCGTTGTTGGGATCAACGCCTGCATACATTTTACCATAGAATTGTCCAAAAGGTTGACCTTCTGCCAAACGACCCAATGTTCTTGTTCCGGCAGGAACCGGCGCAACTAATTTGGTCACTTCATTTCTATACGTTGACACATTCACTGAGGCATTCCATTTGAAAGCTCCGGTTAAGATGTTTGCGTTGATTACAAATTCAAAACCACGGTTGGTCATGCTACCGATGTTCTTGGTAACGTTTGTAAAACCATTGACAGCTGGCAAGGGAACGTTCAATAATAAATCACGTGTATTCTTGTTAAAGTAATCTACTTCACCGGTAATACGGTTATTGAAAAATCCGAAGTCGATCCCGAAATCAGCTTGATCTGTTTTCTCCCAGCTCAATGCAGGCACACCAATTTGTGATGCAATGATACCGGCGATATCAGCATAAGCAGAAGCAGAGTACAAACTCAAAGAACTAAAGTTTCCGATTTCAGCATTACCTGTTCTACCATAGCTAGCTCTTGCTTTCAAGAAACTTACCACTGGAGAGTTCTTTAAAAAGTTTTCTTCGGAAATAATCCAACCTACGGAAGCTGCGGGGAAGGTACCGTAGCGATTGTCTTTACCGAAACGGCTCGAACCATCTACACGGAAACTAGCACCTACCAAGTAACGATCTTTGAATTTATAGTTGGCTTTCGCGAAATAACTTAAGAAAGCAAACTGTGTTTCTGTAGAAGATCCTGCTTGAATTATAGCCGCACTGGCAATTTTGGTGAAACGACCATTCGGAAAACCAATACCGGTTACTGAAGCACCGCTGGTTTTTCCTCTTTGGTATTCAATACCACCTAAGGCATCAAAAGCATTGTCTTCATTGAACTTCTTTCTATAGTTCAATGTATTGGTTGTTGTAACAATTGCTGAAGTAACTTGATTGCTAAAACTGTTACCTGTAGGGGCACCATCCAAGGTTTCTTTACCTTGGTATTGTTCTTCTTGCAGGTTATTGAAATCTACACCTACTTGGCTTCTAAACAACAAGTCGGGAGTAATCACCAATTCGCCATAAGCACTGCTGATTGAGCGGTAGGTAGTGTTTACATTGTTTGCATACACTTGATCCAACAAGTTGTTATAATACAAGGTATTTCTGTTGGGCGTACCATCGGCATTGTATTTTGCATGCAAAGGTGGCAATGCGTTCAACTGAAGTGGGTTAGAAAAGGCGTTATCACTAGGAACACGATAGTTACGACTCTTCGCCATTGATAAGTTCAAACCAAATTTCAAACGAGAGCTGATGGTATGATCAATATTTACACGACCGTTACCACGATCTAAACGGTTACCCAATAAGATACCTTTTTGATCGTTCCAGCTTCCGCTTACCAAAAACTTTGTTTTTGCATCACCGCCTGCAAGTGAAACAGTGTATTGAGAGATGCCTCCTTTTTGGAAAGCTGCATCAGACCAATTGGTATTATTGGTACTGTTCCAATCTGTTGTCCCGGTTTCAGCTTCAAATTCATCCGCAGCAACATAACCCATATTGTCAGCGGCTGCGCCAAACAATTCTTTATACTGCGTAGCATTTAAGAATTTTTGCTTTTTTGTTGGCTCACTCCAACCGGTAAAATAACCAATGTTGATTCTTGTTTTACCAACTTTACCCGATTTTGTAGTGATCAACAATACCCCATTCGATGCACGAGCACCATAGATAGCTGCAGACGCCGCATCTTTCAATACTTCAATGCTTTCGATATCATCTGGGTTCAATGTAGCAAGTGGGTTGTCGCTTTCAGTGAAACTACCCAAAGATTGGGTTACTACAGGAACTCCATCAATTACAACAAAAGGTTGTTGATTGGCAGAGATAGAAGAAATACCACGAACGCGGATATTCAAACCCTGTCCTAATTTACCACTACCCTGATTAATGAATACACCGGGTGCACGACCCTGCAAGGCCGACTCGAATGAAGGCAAAGGCAAGTTTTGGAAATCCTTCGAAGTAACTCTCGCTATAGAAGAAGTTACTTCTCTTTTGATCTTGGTACCATAACCAACCACAACAACCTCTGACAAGGCTTTGTTTGAAGCTACCAATGGAACGCTCATAATAGCGTTAATTGGCAGTTCTAGGTCGGTATATCCAACATAAGAAAAAATGAGCGTAGAGGCAGTTGAAGAAACAGAAATTTTAAAGCTTCCATCCGCTAAACTCACGGTATTCGCCGTTCCGTTCTTCTGTTTAATGGTAACACCAGCCAGCGGGGTACCATCTTTAGAATCTGTAACCTTACCGGTCACTTCCTTCGTTTGTGCAAAGGCGTTCGTGCTGAGTAACAGCAAAAATGCCATACACCATCCATACATGTTTTTCATGCGTGTAAGATTTGGTTAATAAATTGTTCGATCTCGTAACGAGAAAAAGGACACAAAGTTCACAACAGTTGCTGCGAAAACAAATTGTTATAATTTAAACAGTCATTAACTTGTTTAAATGGTTTAATATGAAGGATAAATTTTCACTCTTGAAAGCTAGAAACCTCTCATGAGAAAATTTATTTAAGTGAAGGAATTAGATAAGGAATAATAAAATATGAGAATAGTGTGATCAAGATCAGAGAAATCATATTCATAACAAACCCTGTCTTAACCATTTGATTTAATTTAATATGTCCGCTTGCAAACACAATAGCGTTGGGTGGAGTACCCATAGGCATCATACTTGCACAACTTGCACCTAGCGTCATTGGAATACCTATCAACAAAGGATTAATTCCAAGTGCATCGGCAATACCGGCAATTACAGGTGAAAACACAATTACTTGTGCAATATTACTCATCACTTCACTTACAAAAAGTGAAACAAAACTCACTATTAATACCAAAACAAAGTGATCGGTGCCAGCAAAACCGGCTACCCATTTTCCCAGCATCTGAATCAATCCTGCTTTCTCCAACGCACTTGCAAGGGCAATTCCTCCTCCGAACAACAATAATATATCCCAAGCCATTTTTGAAGTATCACTCCAATCCAATATTTTTCGAGTAGCAGGTTGATGAACTTCTTCCCCGGAAGGAACTACAAACAATGCGAGTGCTCCTAACAAGGCAATAATGGTGTCATCGAGTTTAAACCCTCCGAGTGTAATTGAGCGCCCCACACCAAAACTCAACTTCACCATGTTTTCCGCTAGTAGATAGTTAAGAAGATCCTTAAATATCCACAAGAAAGCAGTGCTACAAAAAATGATCATTACACGCTTTTCAGCGGTATTGATAGGGCCCAGTTGTTGAAGCTCGTGTTTAATGTGTATTCTAGTAGCTTCATCAGATTTCAATTTATTAGGGTATAACCATTTTGTTGAAACCCAATAAAGCGTAACTAAGAGTAAGACAGCGATAGGCAAACAAATCAGCATCCAATCGAAGAACGAAATCGCGTACTTATACTTTTCTT
>DGDD01000070.1:14252-22151 GCA_002385265.1 Chitinophagaceae bacterium UBA3961 | reverse complement strand
AGCACAGGAAGAACAGCTGACGATTGGGCCACCGAAAAAATATTCAAACCCTTCGGCATGTACCGATCGGGCTATGTATGGCACAATGATTTTGGTGACGACAATGTAGCGGTTGGACACACTCAAAATGGATTGATCGATAAAAAGAAAAAACGCACTGAAGCAGCGGCCGGTGGCTCCATGGTAACTACCATCGCCGACTATGCGCGATTTACCCAAGCTGTTCTTCAACACAAGGGCTTGACTAAAAAATGGTTTGAGGAACTCACTACACCACAAATCAAAATACAGTCGGTGGTGCAATTTCCACCCATTACTACTGAAACCACAACAGAGAATAATTCAATTAATTTGAGTTATGGACTCGGCTGGGGTATTATTTTCTGCAAAAATGGAAAAGCTATTTTCAAAGAAGGAAACGGAGGTGCTTGGAGAAATTACACGATCAATTTCTTGGAGCAAGGAACAGCTTTTATAATACTCAGTAATGATGAAAATGGCGAGAGCATCTTTCAGCCCATCATTGATACACTTATTGGACCTACTTGTATTCCCTGGAAATGGAATGGATATGTTCCCTATAATAAAAAATAGCGTAAATTTCACTACTAGAAAATAGGTTTCTGCTGCTCATATCTGAGGCGCCTTTATCCTCTGAAATCCATTCACCAAAACACTTGCTATGGAAAAGTACAAATCACTTCATCTTTGGATGATCATACCCATGAGCTTCATGCAATTTGGGATTTTTAGAGACTATTGGGGAGATTTCAGCGACAATGCTTGGTCGGTGCATGTTCATTACTGGACCGGAACCGCTTGGTACCTCTACCTTATTTTACAACCTTATTGGGCTACTCATGGACAATTGGCTCGGCACAGAACGAATGGCATCATCGGAATGTTCCTTGCCGGTGGCGTGTGCATCACTGCTTTGAGCATGATGCATCGTGATCTTCTTAATGCGCAACACGCGGCGGAAAGAGCGAACGATTTTGGTCCCTTCCAACCTTGGTTCTTTATGGGTGTTGCCGCCGTTGAAATAGTAATGATGTTGGCTTTTGGATTTGCTATTATCCAAAGCATCATCCATCGAAAAAAATTAGAAAATCATGCCTGGTGGTTGATTTCAACCGTGTTTATCATTATGATGCCGGCCTTGGGTAGAGGGGTTCAAAATATTTACGTGGGATTGCACGCTGATCAGTGGCCTAATATCAATATTATGACTCCTATTTATTATGCCAATATCATGATCATTGCAATGTTGCTATTGGGAGCCTACAAATACAATAAATTGCGCCATCCCGCTACCTATCTAGCTTTGCTCGTAAATTTGTTCAATTGCTTTGTTGGCGTATTGGGACATTCGGAACAGGTGCAAAATTTTTTAAAGTATTTGATTAAAGGATAAACAAAAGCTTTTCAAATGAACAAAGACATTTCAGACTATCATAATCTACAATCAGCATCTGACAAAGTTATTTGCGAGTTACTTTATAGCGAGATCTCTGATAACCTCGGCAATAGTGAATCTAAAATATGGCATGGTCACCCCGTTTGGTTCATTAATGACAATCCAATTGTAGGGTATTCTAAACTCAAAAAAGGCATTCAATTATTGTTTTGGAGTGGGCAAAGCTTCGATGAACCGGAGTTAAAAGCCGAAGGCAAGTTCAAAGCTGCTAATCGCTACTACCATGATGTAAAAGAAATCAATAAAAAAGATTTGAAGAGATGGCTGAAGAAAGCAATAGAAATTCAATGGGATTATAAGAATATCGTGAAAAGAAAAGGAGTATTGGAAAGAATTGCAGGCTAAAACGTACCTATTGAAATGTTTGTTCCTACCCTAGTAAACAATAAATTCATTTTAATAAAGGAACTTACATGAATAAAATATTAATCTTCGTTTTAACGAGTATCTTGTTGTTTTCCTGTAAAACAAAACAAGAACCTCCAAAAGTGAGTAGTGAAAAAACAGAGGTCATTCACTGTGCTCCTCTAACCACTGACAAAGCTTGGTACAGTTCCAATACCAAGGCACCCTTGCTCAATGGCTTAGAGGGAATTGATTTTGCTATTTCTACCATTAACAAAGAAGCCCAACGCTACTTTAATCAAGGTCTGATGTTAGCTTACGGCTTCAACCACGCAGAAGCAGCACGCTCCTTTTATGAAGCAACTCGAATCGACTCCAGCTGTGCCATGGCATATTGGGGATTCGCCTATGTATTGGGACCCAATTACAATGCAGGCATGGAAGACGATAACTATCAAAGAGCTTACCAAGCCTCCCAAAAAGCCCTACAACTCTCAATTTCAGCAACTGAAAAAGAACAAGCACTGATAAAAGCTTTAAGCTTTCGATATGCCCCTACTCCGCCAAAAGATCGTCACTCTTTAGACAGTGCATATTCCGCAGCCATGAAACGGGTGCAGCAACAATTTCCAAACGACCCCGACGTGAATGCATTGTACGTTGAATCCATTATGGACATGCATCCTTGGGATCTGTATGTTAAAAAAACGAAAGAACCACGTCCATGGACACCTGAAATCGTTGCCATTTTAGAATCATTGATTAAAAAATACCCCAAACACCCGGGAGCTCCACACTTTTACATTCACGCAGTAGAAGCTTCCAAACATCCTGAAAGAGCACTATCCAGTGCCGATCTTTTACTCACACTGGTACCCGGTTCCGGTCACCTAGTTCATATGCCATCACACATTTATATTTGGACAGGAGACTATCATAAGGGCAGTATCGCCAATTCAGAAGCCGTAAAAATTGACAGTGCTTACGTTACTACATGTCATGCTCAAGGTGCTTATCCACTATCCTATTTCCCACATAACTACCACTATCTAACTGCTACGGCTACCTTCGAAGGCAATGAAAATTTGGCTTGGGAAGCAGCGATGAAAGTGCGCGCCAGAACGGCGGAAGAAATTATGCGTCAACCGGGCTGGGGTACGCTGCAGCACTATTATACCATTCCCTATTACGTTGCCGTCAAATTTCAACTATGGGACACCATACTGGCAATAAAGCCCGGTTTCAATGACCTTATTTATCCGAAAGCAATTTTACATTATGCAAGAGGTATGGCTTTAGTTGCGAAAGAAAAAATTTCTGAGGCAGAAAAAGAATGGGAGGCATTGTCTGCAATTTCCAAAGATCCCGGACTCAAAGAAATCACCATTTGGGGAATCAATAGTTCTGAAGACATCGTGAAAATAGCAACCAATGTATTGGCAGCACAGCTTTATCGCGCTAAAAAAGACTACGCAAAAGCGATTGAACTTTATAAAGTCGCCATTGAAATAGAAGACAATCTCAATTACGATGAACCGCCCGATTGGTTTTTTTCCGTTCGGCATTTCCTTGGAGGTGTTTACCTCGAATGTGGGAAATTTAAAGAAGCAGAGAAAACTTATAGGGAAGACCTGACTACTTATAAGGACAATGGATGGGCTTTGTTTGGATTGTTTCTTTCCTTAAAGAATCAAGCCAAACCCGAAGCAACATCAGTCAAGAAAAAATTTGATGAATCGTGGAGATATGCGAACACTCCAATTGAGAAAATAATTCAGTAATAGAAACATCTATAAATAATTTCGTAATGAATCGAGACAGCAAGATTACCATCCATATGGTCTCCAGCCTCGATGGCAAAATAGCCAAACCCGATAACAGTATCGAATGGTTTGAAACCACCGACAACTATGAAAAAGGAGTAACGGAACCGGAGTCTATGCCTGCGAGCGTCGACTGTTACGTTATGGGATCCAAGACTTACGAGTTGGCTTTATCTCTTTCAAAAAACTACGGCTGGCCTTATGGTGATACTCCAACTTATGTGCTAACCAAACGAACTTTACCGGTTGAAAGAGCATCAGTAAAATTCTACCATGACAGTTTGGAGAAATTATTTGAAGACTTAAAAGAGAATTATTCCGCGATTTGGATTGTAGGCGGAGCTGCGCTCACAAAATCGGTACTGGAAGCAAAGCTGGCCGATGAATTCAGCATCATGATCTTACCTGTGTTTCTTGGTGAAGGGCTTCCTTTTTTCGAGCAAGTGAAAGCTGAATTTCCTCTTCATCTTAAACAGGTAAACGCCTATAAAAATGGAATGGTAGAACTTAGCTATCAGATAAACCGATAAGTCATAATCGATCTTCGAAAAAGAGCTGTTGAATTCATTTAAAGCATGCAACAATTGATAAAATAGACTGTCTTTTAGTGTAACACCAAAAGTCGGCTGTTATGAGACCCATCGCTCTTACATTTATTCTATTAACCTGGACGGTTCTATTGTCGTGCAATTCAGTTCATAACGGTCGAAGCGAAAACCTGACTTCCATTACAGATAGTTTAACAAAAGAACTCGATTCCTTTTCTAAAACAACTCTTATTCCGGGATTTGCAGTAGGTCTTGTTAATGACAAAGAACAACTGTACGGCAAAGGATTTGGTTTTGCCAAGATTGAAGATTCCATCGCATTTACCACTTCTACCATTCATTCCATTGCTTCTGTTTCAAAAACCTTTCTTGCCTTGGCTGTAATGAAACTAGTAGAAGAAGGAAAACTTTCGCTCGACGAACCCATTAACGCCATCCTACCATATAAAATCATCAACCCTTATTATCCGAATATTCCGATAACGGTTAGGCATTTGGTGACCCATCAATCAACCTTAATTGATGATGCCTTTGTGCCATACTATATAGGAGAAGCGGACATTAGTATAATCAATGATCAAAAAAAATACGATAGTCTTCCGGCTTATTTACAACCCAACCTCGAATATTATAGAATGGGTAAAAGAATCAGCGTAGATCAAAACATTCGTAATTATGCTGTAGCAGGCGGCAAATGGTATACCGATAGCAGCTTTTTGAACAAGCAACCCGGAACCTTTTTTACCTATTCAAATTTGGGTGCCAGTATTGCAGCTAGAATAGTTGAAAGCAGATCGGGTATGACGTATGAGAAATTTACGCAAGAGTTCATTTTTGATCCCCTTAGAATGAAAGCTACATTTTGGAACATCGAAGAGGCGGACCCATCAAAGGTTTCGCACCTTTATGCCCACAACAAAGAAAAGGACCCTACCGGTGTGGTGGAGCATCCTCAGTACTACATGACGAATTTTCCGGTAAGTGGTTTGAAATCGAGTATAAATGACCTCAGCTTGTATCTCATGGAAATGATCAAAGCAAAACATGGAAAAGGCAGTATATTAAAAGCGGAAACTTATAAGCAATTGTTTCGGGCGGCACCTGACGTGGCAGGACTCAATAAATCAGATTCAACAATTTTTAATGGAAGTTTCGCCAAAAGCACGTTTTGGTCGATAACCGGAGAAGGATATTACGAGCACTTTGGAGGAAATGTGGGTATTTATTCTTTTCTTTTTTTTGATCCAAATTCAAATACAGGCGCAGTTGGATTTTGTAATTTAAGAGACTCCGATTTCGGGGACTTATTATCGATTGTATATAAGTATCAGAAAAAGATTGCAAAGATTCACAAAGATTAATTCTTGATTATAGCCAACCATTAAAGCGAGTTGTGAGTTTTAAGTTCTGTGTATTAGGTGTTAGGCATTAGGCTTTAGGTGTTAGGCATTGGGCCTTAGGCGTTAGGCTTTTTTTACCACGGATAGTGTGGATTAGAACAGATTAGAGCCAGATAAATTAATTACGCTAAGTGAATTTCAGACTCAATCTGTTGAATCTGTGGTCAAGAAATTTTCACCGCGGCGGCGCGGCGAACGCAGCGTTTCCGCAGCGCTGGCAGTTTCCCTGTATTTCCTCGTTCCTCGTTTCCTCTCATCCTCGTTCCTGTATTCCAGCTGTTTCATTCTTAATTATTAATTGTTAATTATTAATTACTTTTCACCGCGGCGGCGCAGCGTCCTTCGACTGTGCCTTCGGCCCGCCCTTCGACAAGCTCAGGAACCGCTCAGGATAAGCTCGCAGCGTTTCCGCAGCGCTGGCAGTTTCTATGTATTTCCTCGTTCTTCGTTTCCTCTCATCCTCGTTCCTGTATTCCCCCTGTTCTACTTCATGCTCTTTCTCTGTATTTCCTCTCTCCTCGTCTCCTACCTCCTCCCTCCTGTATTCCGGCTGTTTCATTATTAATTATTCATTATTAATTATTAATTAATAATTATCTTCCCTCTAAAACTTCTCTATGGGATTTTCAGCTTCATTGATATTCATTAAAGCGGGTGACCAGTCCGTTACCGATAAAAAAGTATTAGAAGCCCTTTGGCAAGTGGGATGGGATTATACGGGAGACGCCAGTTTCGAGGAAGCAATGTTTGCTGATGAAGACAAAACCTATATAGCCTATTTCAATGATACCATTGTTATCGGGACTCAAGATATTCCTTTGTATTTTCTAAGTGATGAAATTACAGGTTCGGAAGAATACCTCATCGAACAATTTGGAGACGCCGAAATAGCAGGTGTTACCCTGCAAAGTAGCGTTAATCATTGGGGATATGGCATCATTCAAAATAAGCAAAAGATAAGAGCCTATGGAGGCAACTATCAGGCGCCTGTTCTAATAAATTATGGAAATCCGCTTCCGGAAGAAATGGGCCTGCTGGAAAATAGAATTACAAAAGAAGATGGCGCTGTCTATTACATCATTGACGGTCAAGAATACAGCGCCGATGCAGTTGGAGAAGAATTGGTATTTGATTTGGTGCAACGTTATACTGGGTATGCATTGAACGATGTCAACAACCCACTCGACACACTTGTATTCAAAAGGTTTGAGAAGAATAAATATTACGACTCAAATACAAAAGCTGAAATCTCCGGCGACCTCACTCTTTCAGATGAATTATACGATCGCCTGGAACCGGAACAATACGGATACCAGAAAATTAAATTGACACAATCGGATGGTTCCTTGGCAGATATAAAGAAGTACATTCAAACGGCCTTAGCGAATGGGGCCATCAATCCCGCAATTGTATTTCAATTAAAACCCTTGGTGGTGGTAGCCTATGCATACGATATTGACTGCGTAGTACCACTGCTCTTTCCGGAAGGATATGAACCGCCTATTGCAATTGAAAAAGGTCAGCGTTTGCTGTCAATTAATATGTATGGAAAGAATGGTGGAGAATTGGAGCAAGACTTGATTGAAGGGAAGAATTCAACCGGCAGTTGGAAAACCTTTGCGCCTCATATTGCCGATTTCTATTCTACTGAAACGGCACTTATTGAAGAAAAAAAGAAAGAAATTGAAGAACAGTATTGGGAACGCATACCGGTATTGATACAAGAGTACTTTAAAGTGAATCCCAATAGAAAACGTTTAGGGCTTAATGCCTATAGCGGATTTGCATTGAATTATTCCCGGCCTACTCCACCGCCATCTAAAAAACCGTGGTGGAAGTTTTGGGGTTAAGAGCAGGGAGAATTCAAGTGAATGTTTTGTAATACAGTTAACCTGGAGATCAAGTTTTTGTGTTATTGAGTTTTAAGTTTTTAAGTTTTTAAGTTTTGCGCAGCTGCGCTGCTTGGAATTCGCAAAGGGGAAGAAGTTAAAAAAGGAGCGCAAAGGGTTTGTTATTCTAAAGTTTTTTTTGTCCACAGATTCTGTGAATTTTGAATACAGGATAGCACAGATTGGCGGTTGTGATTCGATCCGCAAGATTTTAGTTGAAACCTCTAATCTGTGTAAATCGGTTATAATCCTTTGAATCTGTGGTTCTAAAAAATTATAACCACAGAGAAACGGAGGGCCTCCTCTTTTCCTCGCCTTCCTGCAACGGCTATCGCCTGTCCCGTATAGTTCCTCACGGGACAGGCTCGACTGCTTTTGCTTCGCAAAACCAGCTTCTATCTTCCCTCCTCCCTCTTC
>DGDD01000070.1:2038-13989 GCA_002385265.1 Chitinophagaceae bacterium UBA3961 | reverse complement strand
CCCGTATAGTTCCTCACGGGACAGGCTCGACTGCTTTTGCTTCGCAAAACCAGCTTCTATCTTCCCTCCTCCCTCTTCATTTCTGTATTTACTCGTCTCCTCTTATCCTCCCTCCTGTATCCCATTTAATCCCTAACTTGCACTTATGAGTCATCAAACCCTCATAGCCTACATTAACCGCCAAATTGCAAGTCCTTTAACAGAGGAAGAATGTGCACTGATACAAGAATACTTTGTGCCAAAGAAATTGCGCAAACATCAGTTCTTGCTGCAAGAAGGAGATATCAGCAAGTGGGCCGGATTTGTAGTGAAAGGGGCATTGAAAATGTATACGGTAGATGAAACAGGAAGAGAGAACATCCTCGGATTGTTCCTTGAGAACTGGTGGGCAGGCGACCGCGAAAGTTTTGCCAATGGCACTCCATCGCCTTATTTTATCGATGCATTTGAAGATTCTGAATTGCTTGTAATGACCAAAGAGGTATTCAATGCGCATTTCAAAAATCAACGCTTTGTAGCGGAACTAACCCGCACTTTAACTGAACGTCAAGCGCTAAAACTCCTAAAAAGAGTACACGCCACCAAGACGCTCACTGCAGAGCAACGATTAATTGACTTAGAAAAAACCTATCCAGAATTCATTCAGCGTTTTCCCCAACACATTATTGCCAGCTATTTAGGAATGACCAAAGAAACTCTCAGTCGTATTCGTGCGCAAATGATAAAGAAATAGCAGGGTTCCAAAAGTGATGAACGTTGATCTATGTCAACGCTTTTTTTTATCCTATGCTATTGCCCTTCGCCCTCCATTGTTCGCATTTTTGTGTCATAAATTTATTCAACACAATCAACAGTTATGACACAACAAACTTCAAAAGGGTATCATATCACCCTATGGATTCTTCAAGTAGTATTGGGTGCTTTGTACATTATGGCCGGCGCCGGCAAATCGTTTCAACCTATTGAAGAGTTAGCGAAACAAATGCCATGGGTAAACAGCGTTTCAGTAGAATTGGTACGCTTTATCGGTGCCAGTGAACTCTTGGGCGGACTTGGGCTCATTCTTCCGGCTTTGCTTCGAATAAAACCAATTTTAACGCCTGTCGCTGCTATAGGCTTGGCATTGGTTCAAGTATTTGCGGCCGTATTTCATATTTCAAGAGGTGAATATGCGTTCATTGGTATCAACCTGGTTTTCGTAGCCATTGCAATTTTCATTGCTTGGGGCAGAACGAAAAAAGCACCAATCTATGCAAGAGCCTAAAAGCAATTTATGGGACGATACAGAAGAAGTGGCGGAACTGTTCGAGCTCGATTTGCAGCCAAATTTGCTGGAATCATTTTTCGAAGCGGAAACATCCATTCACCACTTTTTCTGTGAATTGCCCGGCTACACAGGTATGCAAGTATTATTACTAAGTGAAACGAAAGTAATGCTACTATTGCGATGGAACAATTGTGATTTGTTTGATCAGAATTTACCAACTATTCTTAATGCTTCACCTATTGGTACATGGCTGACCAAAGCCTGCAGTTTTGCTCATAGACCAGTAATTTTAAAAAAATTGAATAACCGATAGGTCTTTGTGTAAAGAAAGAATTGATTGCATCTATTACTAAACCGAAACAGATGCGCTCCTTTTTAATTTTTATTATTTTGATATTGGTATTCACTAACTTATCTGCACAAATTATACCCCAAGGAACTTACAACATATCAGGTGGCTTTGTCAACCACGAAATTGAATTCCGTTCAGGTAAACAGTTTTATTACAAATACAGTTCTTGCACTGGAGGATTCGAAGGAAAGGGACATTACACGCTGACAAAACGAATACTTGAACTTCATTTTGAAACCGATAGTACTGAAAAGAACGAAAACCCGCCTATCTATCGCCCTACCCCTCTAACCGGAGATTCTGCCATTTTATCTTTAAATGTACTTAATTCTAAAGATAGCAGTGCATCTAGCTGGATATATGTTTACGTGTTCGACAAAGATCAAAAGCAAATTGGCAGCACTCAAACAATCCTTGGTCGAGCACTGATAAAAGTAGCATCCACAGAATTCCCCATTCAAATTACCTTGAATGCAATCGGCTTCACCGACGATTATATCCACCTAAAAGAACCGGCAAACTATGAATTGATCCATCCATTCCAACTTGATTTCATGAAAACCCTTGGCACCGGCGCCGTCTTAAAATTCAAAATTGATTCTATTGATGAAGACGCTTTGGTGATAAAGCCAATTAATGAAAAGGAATACCGTACATGGTATCGAAAAGAATAGACGACTATTTCAGTACCTTATCCCGCTCCCATTTATTCACGAATCTGTATATTTAGGATACCCAAACATGCCAAAAAGGGATCCCGATGACAGTATCAAAAGAACGTCAACACATCTTCATTTATGCCGCTGCTTTGGCGGCCTTGGTTCTGTTTCTAAAATGGATGGAATGGAAATTCCTCTTGGCTAACAATTCCATAGAAATTTATATTGGTCTCATCGCACTCTTTTTTACTATTCTCGGTATTTGGATTGCGAAACAGTTGATAAAGCCTAAAGTAGAGATCAAAGTGGTGGAAAAAGAAGTATTGGTTTATCCCAGTCCGGAAATTGACGAAGCGATGATTGAAAAGTTGGAATTGAGTGCCCGCGAGTATGAAATTCTCCAACTTATTGCCAAGGGACTAAGCAATGATGGCATTGCAAAAACCGTCTTTCTCTCCGTAAGTACGGTTAAAACCCATGTATCGAATCTGTATTTTAAGTTAGATGTAAAAAGTAGGACTCAAGCCATCGAAAAAGCTAAGCAATTGAAAATCATTGCTTAAAATCATCATACTTTAGTAGGAGAAATGTTTTTTCACAAATTGGTACTTTAGTATGAGGCCGATTTTTTCGAAGGCCTATAGATTTGCCCTCAACCAAAAAAATCAACAACATGAAACGTATTGTGCTCATCGTAGGTCTGATCATCGGGACCATCCTCGCTATTAACATTGCTGTTATGGTGAACCTCATGTACAACAATCCCAACTTTGAAGGGAATGCAGTAGTAGGCTATACCATTCAGATATTGGTATTTTCAGTCATTTATTTTGGCATTCGAAACTATCGTGATAAGCAATTAGGGGGCGTCATTAGTTTCGGGAAGGGATTTAAAACAGGGGCGCTGATTGTATTGGTTGCTTCTACCATGTACGTGGTGGCCTGGCTAATTGGATACTATCTTTTTGTTCCCGATTTCATAGATCGATATGCAGAACATGTGATCAATACCTGCGCAAAAGACCAACTGGAAGCCACCAAAGCAAGCATGGAAAGCTTCAAAAAAATGTATGAAAACCCGGTTTTTGTGGTGTTGATTACATATGCCGAAGTTTTACCGGTAGGATTATTAGTGGCGCTTATTAGTGCACTGCTGCTGAAAAAGAAAACGGTTGGCATTCAGTAAAAGGTACAGTAAACGAAGCCGCTAATCTGTGTTAATCAATTCAAATCCTTTGAATCTGTGGTTAAAAAAACATTTGGTGTTATCATGTCGCCCCGATGGGGCTATAAATGCGGTTCTTATTGCTGTCTATTCTTCTACAATCATTTCGCCCCTACGGGGCTAGTGATCCATTGAATCAATTTCAACTTTTGGGAAATATCAATCGCAATAAAGAAGATAAAAACAGGAATTGAGATACATGTATAATACAAAAGATAAACCTTCGTCACCACTTCTTCAATGCAAAACCCAACCTCACTGATAGACCTGATTGTAACACAAATTAGCGGCTGCATTTCAATCAGCATTACAACACACACAGCCGCTAATCTGTGTTAATCAATCCAAAACTGTTGAATCTGTGGTCTAAAAAGAACTTTAGAGGGACAAACCCTTTGCGCTACTTTTTAAAACTTCTTCCCCTTTGCGAATCACAGGCAGCGCAGCTGTACAAAACTCAACAACTTTAAACTTAATACTAGATCGAAAGAGAATCCGTGGTCAAAAAACCCTCACTATCCCACCCAACTAAAGAACAACTCAAGACTTACTTCACCTTTTCTATTTTTCCGCAAGAATCGGATTTTTTATCCCGTCTCAATTCTCCAATTTTGTTCTATAGAAAAGAATCGATGAATACACAGGATACGATAAATTATAACCGCGTCGCTGAGGCGATCGATTACTTGAAGCAACACTTCAAGGAGCAGCCAAGTTTAGATGAAGTAGCCGCGAAAATTCATCTCAGCCCATTTCATTTTCAACGATTATTCAGCGAATGGGCGGGAACCACTCCCAAAAAATTCTTACAATTTTTAACATTGGAATATGCAAAATCACTTCTTCAAAAGAGTCAATTCTCAATAGCCGATGTTGCTTATGAAACCGGATTGTCGGGTACCAGCAGATTACATGATCTGTTTATTAACCTAGAAGGAATGACGCCGGCAGAATACAAAAATGGAGGAAAAGAACTACTGATACAATACAGCTATGCAAGTAGTTTTTTTGGTGAATTTCTAGTTGCATCTACTTCAAAAGGCATCTGCTTTTTAGCATTTGAAACAGCATCATCCGACTCTTTGATTGAGCTACAGCAATTGTTTCCCAAAGCTCAATTTGTAGAAAAACAAACCGATTTTCATTTGCAAGCCATTCAGTTCTTTCAACGAACTTGGGAACACCCAACATCATTGCATCTTCATTTGAAAGCTACCCCATTCCAATTGAAAGTATGGGAGTCACTATTAAAAATACCATTTGGTGAAGTGGCAACCTATGGAGCCATCGCTTCAAAAATCAATAATCCAACTGCACAAAGAGCCGTTGGCACTGCTATTGGATCCAATCCGGTGGCCTACCTCATTCCATGTCATAGGGTTATACAATCATCCGGACAAATAGGGGGTTACAAATGGGGACCTACGCGTAAATCAGCCATTCTTGGCTGGGAATCGGCGCTGCTAACAAAATAAAAAAGCTTATATGTTTTACCATTTTGTTCTATACAAGTTATGGAACAGGATCGCTATTGCACGTCAAAAAAAACAAACATCATGCATCAAAAAGTTCATCCCTCTATCTTATACTTTGGCACC
Source organism: Chitinophagaceae bacterium UBA3961 (assembly GCA_002385265.1). Classification (GTDB taxonomy): domain Bacteria; phylum Bacteroidota; class Bacteroidia; order Chitinophagales; family Chitinophagaceae; genus Endoryza; species Endoryza foliicola. Next base: position 8,888 of record DGDD01000070.1, on the reverse strand, counting down.
CCGGTGATCCTTGTGAGCACGGTAAACCCTGATGGAAGCACCAACCTAGCTCCCTTTTCCTCTGTATTTTGGTTGGGTTGGCGCTGTGTGTTAGGCATCAATGCAGCCTCGCAAACGGCGAGAAATATTAGATCACAAAAGGAAGCAGTCATCAATTTACCATCAGCGAAGGAAGTGCACTTGGTAAATAGTTTGGCAAAAACCACCGGAGCAGACCCCGTTCCCAAATCAAAGCTAGAGAAAGGCTATACTTATCTAAAAGACAAACTAACTCAAGGGGGATTTCAAACACAAGAATCTGAAACGGTAAAAGCCAAACGCATATCGAATTGCCCTGTACAACTAGAAGCTCGGTTGGCCAATGCTTACGATCTTGCAGCTGAAGACGAAAGACAAAAAGGTGCTATTCAACTGTTTGAATTCAAAATCACCCGGGTTTATGTTCAAGAAGAACTGTTGACTGCTCCTAATTCAAACAAAATAAACCCCGATGTTTGGAAACCACTTATCATGAGTTTTCAAGAATTCTACACGTTGGGCACCAAGCTACAACACTCTACTCTAGCTGAAATTCCCGAGCACCTATACAATTCTTTAGATCGGAAAGAAATTCTTGAAACTATGACATCCTAGAATTTAACCTACTCCTAGTCAACTATTTATCAAAATAATTCAAAATCACTTCTACTAGTTTTACTTGATTTCCATCAACAAATATTCAACTTACTTTATATATTAAAATCCGTGATGTATTTTGTTTACGTATGTAAATAACTCGGCTACAAAGCTGCCTGATCCAACCGTTCTATAAATTCCGTACACCTTTCCTGTTGAACATTAAACGAATTGAAAACTACACAGTCGAACTTGAGCTAAGATTCAAAAAACACTGTGCTTATACCACCGTACAATGGGAAAATCAGAGGACTACATCATCGACCAAATTGTTTTAAACGCTCCAAAATTTGGCATTCCTACAGCGCATGCAGCATTGTACTGCGATCTTACGTCAGATCTACAATTCTTTCTACAACAACAAGTTCCTGACTCTTCCGGCGAACCGATTGTTTTGTTTTGGAAAGACCAAGATAATTGGACTCTTGTATGCACGATACAGTTGATTACCAAATCACGAAATCAGCTACAGTACATCCCAATCCAAGCAATTGATCAAAGCCAATCTACTGTTCCATTTCTCCAAATAGCCAAAGACTATTCCGATAATTCTCATAACGAACTTGTTCTTACGACAGTATCGGGTACTGCATTTACTGCGCCAACAGCTTCAGTAAAAGATCGAATCGGCTTAATGAATATCATACAGCAGATACAAAGCATGCGCGCCTGAAATAATAGCTAACATAAACTAACAATTGCTATTCAATCAAGGTTACAGCACACACCGCCTCTAATCTGTGCTAATCAATTCAAATCCATTGAATCTGTGGTCAAAAAACACCACCAAAATGACTCCACTTCAAAATTCCTCCACTACCCAAACCCGCCTCCATCGGGTCGAAATGATAATAATTAATACATAATTTCCATCTTCGCCGCACAACAAAAGTTTTACATCAAAGTAGCAAACCGATTCATACCTTGCACCCACAATCATACAACTCACATGAACGCTCCTTTTCATTTTATCGGCATCTCCGTTCGCACCACCAATCAAGAATACAAAGCGCAAGAAGATCTGGGTGCACTATGGGGTCGCTTTTACGATGAACAAATTCCCGAGAAAATTCCCAATAAAATTTCAGAAGAAGTAATCACCATTTACACCGACTACGAGTCGAACTTCATGGGAGCTTACACCGCCATAATAGGCATGAAAGTCAGTTCGCTCGATCAAATACCCGAGGGACTTGAAGGCCGAACGTTTGCTGCTGCTGAAATGAATAAGTTTCTCGCCAAAGGCGAAATGCCAATGGCCGTTGTAGATACTTGGATCAAAATTTGGCAAATGGATGCTGAACTGAACAGAGCATACACTTACGATCTGGAAGTATACGGACCTCAATCGATGAACGGCGCTGAATCGGAAGTAGCGGTATACATAGCGGTGAAATGAGTTTTGAGTAGTAAGTTATGAGTTCAAAGTTATTTGTGGCGATGCCGCATATAAAAAAATAGTATGCAATGAATCGATTTCTTTTCATTCTTGCTGTCCTGCAGTTCGTAATTCTGGGGTGTAGTTCTTCAAAGGATAATTCACAAGTAATAGAAGGCGACTTGTATTATTCTGCTTTCAGAATAGGAAGCTTTTACAAGCTACCCGACAGTGTAGTAACTGCATTTGAAAACTCAATCGATACCCTCAGAGTTATTGACCCCTCTACACAAAAAATAAAAGATCTGTTTCAACAATTAAAATTAGAGAAGCGACTTTATGCTCCAAACATTGATCTCCATATAAATGACAGTACAATCTACACACTCTATTTAGATTCCTTAAATTATCAATCATTCAAAGACATCAAAAGCGACAGCCTCATTCGAAATCATCTTGTTCTTAAAATAAAAGCTGAGGCCAAGCATCTCACCGATCGTTTTTACTTACTCACAGGAAAGATCTCGACCACTTATGAAAAAGGGGCTACTTTAAATGAGGGCGGGAAATTTGATGTTGATTACCATTAGAATTCCGGTCTGAATTTGTGTTATCTTTATCGTAATTGAATACGAACGCTGTTCATTTATGAAAGAAACAACCATTTTTGAAGATCTATTGGCCGGAGGCATCATTCAAACACAGAGTGCTAAAATGCAGGAAGCCTGGAAAGTAGTGAATAGAACGCTGAGTTTGATTCCTGCGTTGAATCAGTCGACCGACGTGGAACAAGTGCGATTACGCCTCGGCGATATCATTGGCAGTTCTATCGACCCAAGCACTATGATCTTTGTACCCTTCCATACCAATTTCGGCAAACACATTAAATTCGGAAAAGGGATATTCATTAATCATGGTTGTACCTTTCTCGATCTGGGAGGCATCACCATAGACGATGATGTACAAATAGGCCCGAAAGTGAATATCATCACAGAAAATCACCCCTTAGATCCTGCTCAACGCAAAAACTTGGATCTAAAATCGGTTCGTATCAAGCGCAATGCTTGGATTGGTGCTGCGGCCACTATTTTACCCGGTGTAACCGTTGGCGAAAACGCTGTAATTGCGGCCGGAGCAGTTGTTACAAAAGATGTACCCGATAATGCCATTGTAGGCGGCGTACCTGCTAAATTGATTAAGATGATTTAAAGAGGTATAACAAGCAAATTAGGATTATAAGGATAGATTAGATGTACTTGATTTTGTTTTCGAGAAACCAACGAAAATCCTACAAATCCTACATAATTTTACTAATCCTAGCCCCAATAATTTAAACCTAAATCTACAAATGGATAAATTCGAATACAAAGTGTATCGCTTTTCAAACGATCATCTGCACGAAAAAAACTTGCAAGTGGAATTAATGAAAACCCTCAATAAGCTTGGAAGCGAAGGTTGGGAAATGGTATCAACTGAAGGCATGCTGGAGGCTATCGCTAAATCCGGTACTACGCAAAGCACTGAAATCGTGGTTTTCTTTAAGAGAAAAATAGAGCAAGTAAGCTTTAACTAACCTTATCATCAAAGATGAATACTTACAGCCAAAAACTCAAGCTACTTTTTAAGCCTTTCGCACTCATTTTAGTGAGCTTTTTAATTATCTATAGTCTTCTCAATTGGGGGCTAATCATTAAAGCAGGTCTTGCAGTAAATGAAGACTTGATCAAACTTTGGTTACCCTTCGGACTAGCCGCCATTCCTGTTTTCATATGGTTGTATCCTAAATTAAACAGAGTTCAATACAAGAGAGAAAACGGAGCTTTCAATCTTTCCTTACTAGCCACACTGCTTATAGGTTTACCAACCACTATAGCGCAGCATTACCTTACAAGCGCAACGGGTAAGTTAACTAGCCTAAAGTCGCCCAATGAAATTATCACGAAAGAAAAGACCAAGTATTATCAATTAGATCAATACTATATCGACAAATCGCACCCAGGCATTCAAACTACTGCTACAGTATCGGGGAAATACAATAATGATTTGAACTATCGTATATATGTTGTATTACCAGTTTATTCTTCGGCTGAAGACACAGCAAAAGGCAATCCCTTGTTATGGCTAGGAACATTTTACAGTAAAAAAATATCCAACAATAGTAGCGAGGAAGAGAAAAAAAAGGCATATGATCAATTTGCAAATGAATCGCAAGAGTTATTTGACAAAGATTCATTTAACAAGTATACTTATTTTGAAAGATTGGGACAAGTTGACGAGCACGATGAATACATCACTGCCCTTAAAACCATTGAAGTAAAGGATCCTTCTAGTCAAATCATATTATCCGGTAAATCCGACTCTTTTGAAACAAGAACCAATACGAGTTTTCCTTGGATCTTCGGCTCAACAGGAATTAGTTTTGCAATCATATTGATCATAATAGCTTTCCTAAAAATTAGAGAAACCGCTCCTAACACTACCGAAACTGAAGAAACAAAGAGTGAATGGAAAGAATTGCTTCAGTTATTCATCCCTTCTAAAGGTTTTGCTGCCACACCAATTCTCATAGACGTGAATGTACTTTTCTTTCTAGCTATGGTTGTAGCGGGGCTTGGCTTCATCAACTTCAGTGCAATCGACTTGTATCATTGGGGTGGAAATTTGAAAGAAGCAACTTTAAAAGGAGACTGGTGGCGTTTGATTAGCAATATCTTTTTACACGGTGGAATAATCCACTTACTTGCAAATATGGTTGGATTATTTTTCATAGGCTTAATATTAGAACCTGTGATGGGTTCCGGCAAATTCTTGTTGGTATATACTGTAGCAGGAATTTGCGCTAGTTTAACCAGTGTTTGGTGGCACGAGAATACAGTTAGTGTTGGTGCGTCAGGAGCTATTTTTGGCATGTACGGATTCTTTCTTGCTACTTTACTATTAAAGGTATTTCCTCCCGATTTTGGTAAAGCATTTCTTGCCAGTACCCTTGTATTCATTGGATATAATTTAGCTATGGGGCTTACCGGAGGAATTGATAATGCGGCGCATGTTGGTGGATTACTATCAGGATTTATTATAGGCTTTTTGTTATCCCATCAAATTAAAAAGAAGCTTGAGCAGCAAGAAGTATAAAAAACAAACTAGGATTCTAAGGATTGATGTGATGCACTTGATTTTGTTCCTGAGAAACCAACGGAAATCCTACTAATCCTACATAATACTTTTAATCCTAGCCCCAAAAAAGCGAGTATGAAAAAATTATTCTACATCGGTTGCCTCGGCCTTCTGCTTTTTGAAGCTGCCAATGTGTACTTCATCATGCCCATGCCGGGAAGTCAACAAATGAACAGCATTGATTTGGCTTACTTCCTGTTCAATTGGCGCTGGATCTTCCGAACGCTTTTTGTATTGGTGCTCCTTACCGGATTACTAAATACTCAATGGAAAAGAAAATGGACGGTAGCAATCCCCCTTTTAGTGGTGGCCGCCGGTATTTACATACTCAATTTTGTAATGGCTGCCGATGGTATGTTCAAACAACCGGCATCCATAGTCTTGGCAAATCAAAAGGAAAACAAAGTAGATACCGCCCGACTCATAGTAGGGGTAGTAGATGGCACCACTGCAAAAGCTTATCCTATCCGATTTCTGGCCTATCATCACTTTGTTTACGATAGCATCAATGGAAAACCACTATTAATTACTTATTGCACCGTTTGTAGAACCGGAAGAGTTTTCGATCCATCAGTGAATGGGAAGCCGGAACAATTCCGATTGGTAGGAATGGATCATTTTAATGCCATGATTGAAGATCAAACAACACATAGCTGGTGGCGTCAGGCTACCGGAAAAGCCATCGTTGGACCTTTAAAAGGATCTCAATTGGAAGAAGTGCACAGCACACAAACCAGTTTAGCACAGTGGCTGGAACTTTACCCTGAATCGCTCATAATGCAAGAAGACCCCAACAGCGTTTCAAAATACGATACCAGTTTGAAATACGAAAGTGGCGCTAGCAAAAGTAAACTTACAGGAACCGATAGTCTAAGCTGGAAAAACAAGAGCTGGGTGGTAGGAATTTCAAAAGCCGGTGAAGACACTGCCATCGATTGGAATGAATTGAAGAAAAAACGAATCATGCTAACCAAAGTAGGTCAACTACCTGCATTCGTTGTTCTTGGAAAAGACAACAAAAGTTTCTTCGCCTTTGAATACAATTCAAGTTCTGTACCTCAGTTTTCCAACGATACCATTTATGTAAACAATAAGAAGTATAAATTGAATGGAGTGGGTATCGATACAGTGGGCTCCTTATCAGCCCTTAATGCCTATCAAGAATTCTGGCACAGTTGGAGGGAGTTTCATTAACAGGGAATTCAAATTTGGCACTATTCACAAGATGAAGAAAAAAGAAAATACATTAGACAGAGAGATTATTTGGTTGAAGGTCAGAGAGTTTGTACTTGGTTAAGTTCTTATCAGCAAGATACTAGGAGTGTCATTTTCATAAGATGGTAAAGCCGATCCGCGGGGAATACAAAACCACGGGGTTATCGGGGCACGGTGGGATTGTGTTCTGCTCCTTCTCTTCCTTGATCAGGATTTACAGGATTAAAGGATTTACAGGATTATTGTTTTAAACTCTGTATTCCCCCTGTTCTTCCTCCTGTTCTTTCTCTGTATTTCCTCGCTTCCCGCAACGGCTATCGCCTGCGGGACTGCTTTTGCTAAGCAAAACCAGCCTCCATCTTCCCTCCTCCCTCCTGTCCTCCCCCTGTTCTTTCTCCGTATTTCCTC
>DGDD01000070.1:1463-1706 GCA_002385265.1 Chitinophagaceae bacterium UBA3961 | reverse complement strand
TCCTCGCCTCCTCGTATCCTCTTCTCCTCGTCTCCTCTCATCCACATACCTAACCCCTCTCTTTTTCGTTATATTTAGGTAAATGGCGCTCAGCCTCTAACACCACCAAACCACTTCGTATGAAAAAGTTCATTGTTCTGCTTTTTCTCATAGTAACTGCCATGTTACTACCCTCTCAAAAATCGTATTCGCAAAATTTCAATAGCAGTCGCAGCAACCGCACCCGATGGCTAGAGTCCGCTC
>DGDD01000070.1:973-1108 GCA_002385265.1 Chitinophagaceae bacterium UBA3961 | reverse complement strand
CCGGATCTTCCTTCGCCTTAAAAAAAGGAGAAAGTACTTTGTTTCGAACCAATAGCATGGCCACTAATATGTTTGGTCGCTACCAATTTGGAGCAGTAGGACTCGGTGTTCAAACAGGGATTTTACCGGGTGCCG
>DGDD01000070.1:0-646 GCA_002385265.1 Chitinophagaceae bacterium UBA3961 | reverse complement strand
AGATCAGGCTTCTATCAGTAGTTTCATCGCTTCTCGTCGTTTTCCGACAGACGCAGTCGCTAATTACACAAAATCTTTGAATGCTTATATGCTGTTTGGACCGAGTTTTAGCTTCGGCCACATTGTTCAATTCAATATCGATTTGGGAGGCGGTTTGTTCTATAATAACTCAGGTTCCTTGCTTATCAATCAACCGGGTGCTTCCAAAGCCTTGTATCGATTCGATGCTGCATCGAAGAACCTCTTCCCCGGTTTTAGTGGCGCACTAAGCATTGCTTATCCACTCACCCCGGGCACCAAATTCATCCTTCAAAGCAATTTCTTACAAAGCTCCAATACCATTCGACTGCTCGATCCTACTCAAGGCATTGATGTAGCCATTGAACAAAATAGAAAATTTCAATTGTTCACTGCAGGTATCGGTATCGTAAAAAGTTTCCATACCACGCGCGATGCAGCAAGCGGTATGTCAACCGGAAGAAGAGCAACACCTAGAGACGTGGGAACCGGCATGTCGTCCGGTAGAAACCAAGCTCCACCAAGAGATGTTGCAAGTGGGCTACCTACAGGTCGCAGAATTGTTTCTCCTAGAGATCCCCAAAGTGGATTGCCTACCGGACAGAGAATTCTCTCTCCCCGCGATCCG
>DGDD01000263.1 GCA_002385265.1 Chitinophagaceae bacterium UBA3961 | reverse complement strand
TCCGGTCATTTCACTCTTATTATTAAGAAGATCAAGGGGTCTTGGAAGATCATGGTGGACCACAGCTCTTAGGTTTATCCGTGCGGATACCTTTGCTTCCAAAATTCTATCAACTTGCGAAGCAGGAGTACAAATGTTACAATTACAATGATGTAGAACACATAGTTAGGCCAGCGTAGCTCTCCTTTGGGTATTAGCCAGTTATTGTACAAACCCAATCCTAATGTTAGCATAAGCCACATCAGCGTCAATGAAACGATTTTGGCAATACTTACCAGAAAATTCCGAACATCGGGTTCAAATTCACTCATTAGAGTTTGATTTACGGTACTAGTAATTTACGAAAAGCTGCTGAGTCTCCACTGAAAACATTGAAATCCACTTTCGAACCAATACCGTTCACAGACCCTGTTTCACTGTGTTGCCAGAAGTGCCAATCGCGTTGAATTCTAGGCCCTTCTTTTCTTAAATAGTGCGCAACCCATAAAGGATAGCGGTCGAAGTCTTCTTTCAAATACTGTTTGTAAAAATCAACATTGGTGTAAATAACAGGCGTTACTCCATAATAGTTCTCTACAATCTTTAAAAATTCGAGAGCTCTTTCTCTGATTTTAGCCGGGGGTGTACCATTCGTTTGTTCTATATCCAAAACAGGAGGTAGATCGCCGGATTCTAGTTTTACCGTTTTAATGAAATTTTCGGCCTGCATTCGGCCACTTTTTGAAGATATGAAGAAGTGATAGGCTCCTCTTGTTATTCCGGCTTCTTTTGCTTTTTTCCAGTTTCTTTTAAAGAGGGCGTCTTTATTGCCAACACCTTCGGTTGCTTTCATGAAAGCAAAGCCAATTTTAATTTGCTCTACTTCCATTTCTTGTACACTTTCCCAATCAATGAAATCTTGATATTTTGAAACATCTATTCCGTGAATAGAATAAGAACCCGGGATCGGTATTCCGAATGCCTTGTAACGGATGCCGGCAGCATACCGTTCCTTCATCCATACATAACCGAAATAGCCAAGGAGAAATACGTTGCCAATAATCAACGTATATAGAAATACTTTCCAAGGTCCCGATCTAGCCGTCTTTTTCTTCTTTCTTTTGGCCATGGGTGCAAATATACTACAGGTGTAGCACTAAGGAACCATCCGATTGAAATCGAATCACTAAAGGCCTTGTATTGAGTGTAGGCTAGTGAACTATTTTTTTTGTGACTTTTAATGACTTTGAGTTTTTCACCTCAACAAAATAGGTACCATGAGCAAACTGTTGCATAGGAATGGTAAACACCTGATCATAACCGGGTGTTTCCCAACTTGTGGTATAAACAAGTTGACCGGTTGAACTGAATACTTTTACTGAGAGTTTGGCGTCGTCGGGGTTTGTAATAGCTACTTGTAAAGGACCGCTAGTTGGATTCGGAAAAATTTTAAGCCCATTAGCAGGTAAGTCCGGAGCCGAAATCTTTATTGTTTGTTTGATTTTAGCTAGGATCTTCTGTTGCGGATCAATAATAATTGTATCTACTGCAAACTCCGGGTTCAACCAGAACTCTTGACCACTGGAAACATGATCTAGCACATATGATTTTGCTTGAGTACTATTTTTCAAGGTAACCGTTACAGGCATCTTATAGAATTGCACAGATTGATGTGTGGTACTTTGCGAAAGTTTGAGTTTAATCCAATTGTTTGGTTTTTGATACCATTCGCCTTTGTAGTTCGCATACCCTTCTCCGTATACCCATTGATTGAAAAACCAGCCAAGGTCTTTTCCGTATGCCAACTCTAGGTTTCTTTTCAGATCCGGTGTTTTTGCAAATCCATTTTTAACGGCAGGATCTGCTAAATAATATCTGATGCCTTTATAAAACGCAGAATCACCCATAACATAGCGCAGCATGTGTAATACGTAAGCACCTTTATTGTAGGTAATTCTTCCACTGAAAATTCTTGCTACGTTAGACGTATCGGAACAAAACACTGCACCCGAAGAATCAGTAGTGGCGCTTCTGAATGTTGAGTTTAGCGTTGATCCGTAGGAGTTTGGGTAGCCATATTCGAGAAAAAGTAGCGTAGCATAGGTTGCAAAACCTTCGTTGAGCCAGGTGTCTTGCCAACTGCCACATGTAATATAGTCACCAAACCAATGATGCGCCAATTCGTGGGCCGCAAGGTTGGGTGTTGGAAGGTTTATAAAGCTATTGGTTTGATGTTCCATTCCTCCGTTCCAACCCCACTGGGTATGGCCATATTTTTCATCTGCAAATGGATACGGACCAAATAAATTGGTGAAAATTCTGTAACCGTTTCTATAGTAAGAAGCAAACGACAAGAAATTGGCAGCAATTCCTTTATAGGTAAAATTTTGAATGAGATAACTTTTATTGTTTACAATAACGGAGTCGTTTGTGATCTCATAATCTGATATAGCAATCGCTACTAAGTAAGTAGCAATGGGGTGGCGATGCTTGAAGTGCGTTGTGCGCGTACTTCCATTTACGGTATTTGAGATGATCATGCCGTTAGAGGAACCTTGAAACTCTTGGGGGCAACTCAAATAGATATCAATAGAATCTGTTTTATCCAGCAAGTTGTTTTTACAAGGCCACCAGTCTCGAGAGCCATAAGGTTCTGAAAGGGTCCAACTAACAGGAATCGTTCCATTGTGAACTCCATTGTAGTAAGAGCCCATTCCGGTATTATCGGGAACTCCTTGATAGAAAATACTAACAGAATCTTTTAGACCTTTTGCAAGTGTAGTAGGAAAACTAATATCTACTCCATTTGCATCGGTTTGAACAAAACTGATTTTTGATCCATGGTAGAGCACACTGTCAACAATCAGGGATTTTATTAAATCGAATGTGATCGTATTGGTTGCGCTGACGATAGTATAATCGAAAGTTATTTTTCCCGAAATATATCGAATAGCAGGGTTTACATACCATTCCATGGTACTATGGTGAATATCAAAATTGTCTGTAGCTACAGAAAAGGTGCCGTTGATTCCATTGGTATTATCAGGTGATAATCGTCTGGCTCTCGCTTGCTCTGCGGTTCGAATTTGCTCTTGTTCTTTAATGAATGCTTCTGTGTCTATTTTCTCCTGAGCTAGAGCTGCAGTAGACACACAAAGAAATAGCAGTAGATATAGTTGTTTCATGGATGACTGTTGGTACATTCTAATGAACGAAAAAATAGTAAATACAGTTGGTTTTTACCATGGATATAAACGATTAAACCCTGCAATACATTGTATTTGAGCCAATTTTAAGGGCTTGATTCGAATCAACGAAAGGCAGATCCCTCAAAACCAAGATTCTATGCCATAGATTTGGAAAACATCGTTCTAAATCAATAGTTTTCAATGCTATATCCTAATTTTGCAGTTGATGCCGCAGCTGAATGTAAACGATACTCTTACTATCCTTCGAAAAATGAGCCTTCGAAGAATTTGGAATATCGCGAAAGTATGGTCGAGTTTCTACATCAGTAAATGGTCAAAAAAACCCATCCAATGGGGCCTACCGGTTTCAGTGGCCATTGAACCAACAACTTCCTGCAATTTGAGATGCCCGGAATGCCCAAGTGGATTGCGGTCTTTTACGAGACCTACCGGAATGCTTCAAGAAGATTTTTTCCGCACAACTGTTGACCAGTTGTCGAAAGACATCTTCTACATGATCTTCTATTTTCAAGGGGAACCGTATCTGAATCCGGCCTTCTTGCAAATGGTGCGCTATGCAGCTGATAAAAACTTGTATACAGCTACCAGTACAAACGGCCATTATTTAACGGAGGCCAATGCCCGCCAAACGGTGGAAAGCGGGCTGGATCGATTGATCATTTCAATAGACGGAACTACTCAAGACGTATATCAACAATACAGGGTGGGAGGTCAGCTCGAAAAGGTAATTGAAGGTGCTAAGAGAATCGTAAAATGGAAGAAGGAGTTGAAGAGCAACACTCCCTTCATTATTTTCCAATTTTTGGTAGTGAAGCCAAACGAACACCAAATTGAAGACGTAAAGAGGCTAGGTGTTGAAGTAGGTGTAGACCAAGTTCGATTCAAGACTGCACAAGTTTACGACTATGAAACAGATCCCAATAACTTGATTCCAAATAATAAAAAATACAGCCGGTACAAAATTGGAAAAGATGGCAAGATGATTGTCAAGAGTAATTTGGAAAATCAATGTTGGCGACTGTGGCATGCTCCTGTAATTACTTGGGATGGTTTAGTGGTCCCTTGTTGCTTCGACAAAGACGCAGATCATAAAATGGGAGACTTGAAAAAGCAGAGCTTTAAAGAATTGTGGCAACAGAAAGAGTATAAAGAATTTAGAAATAACGTATTACACGGAAGAAAAAACATTGATATATGTGCCAACTGTAGCGAAGGAACCAAAGTGTGGGAAGATGCGTAAGCCTATAATCAAAACTTAAACCCTTTCATATGAGTATTGAAAAAGACATTAATTCAAACAAGTTTCGAAATGGTTATCACAAAGCATTGATAAATATTGTATTCACTAGCAACTGGGTGATGGAGCGGAATAAAGGTTTTTTTGAACGCGCCGACATCACCCCTCAACAGTTTAATATTCTCCGAATACTTAGAGGTGCAAATGCTCCGTTAAGTACCTTACAGATTCGTCAAAGAATGCTGGATAAAATGAGCGACACCAGCAGAATTGTGGACCGACTCATCAAAAAAGAGCTGGTACAAAAAGTAGTTTGTGCACATGATAAACGACTGGTAGATGTAACCATCACTCAAAAAGGGTTGGAGCTTTTGTCGCATCTCGATCAATATAATGATGAAATAGAATCGGCTTTGAAAGGTTTGAATGAAGCTGAAATAGATCAACTTAATCAACTGCTCGATAAAATTCGGGAAACAACATAATAGAAGAAATCCAATGATTCAAATGAAGAAACTGCTTACACTCATAATTGCGTTATTGCCTATTTTGGCTTGCCTTGCACAAGTAAAAAAAGAATTTCGTGCTGTTTGGATCGCCACGGTTGATCATATTGACTGGCCCACTCGCGGTAATTACAATAGCGATAGTCAAATAGAAGAGTTTATCAAGATACTCGATATGCATCAGCGGAATGGCATTAACGCCATTATCATGCAAATTCGACCCGCTACAGATGCCTTCTACCCCTCTCCTTATGAACCGTGGAGTCAATGGCTAACGGGCAAACAAGGAAAGCCGCCCGTTCCGTATTATGATCCACTGCAATTTATGATTGAAGAAGCACACAAGCGTGGAATGGAGTTTCATGCGTGGTGTAATCCTTACAGAGCTGTTTTTGATTTAAATAAATCTTCCATTGCAGATAATCACATCACTAAAATTCATCCGGAATGGTTCTTAAACTACGGCGATAAAAAATATTTTGACCCCGGAAACAAAGATGCTCAAGAGTTCGTGGTGAAAGTAATTGAAGATGTAGTAAACCGGTACGATGTAGATGCGATTCATTTTGATGATTATTTCTATCCCTATCGCATCGCTGGTAAAGAATTTCCCGATGAAAAATCCTTTTCTCAATACGGAAATGGATTGTCAAAAGACGACTGGAGAAGATCCAATGTAGACTCTATCATTGTAAAGTTGAATACCGCCATAAAAAAGATCAACAAAAATGTTCGATTTGGTATTTCTCCTTTTGGTGTTTGGAGAAATAAAGACAAAGATCCGGAAGGAAGTGCTACACAAGCCGGACAAACTAATTACGACGATTTGTATGCCGATATTTTGTTGTGGCTTAAGAAAGATTGGATAGATTATGTTGCTCCACAATTGTATTGGGAGTTCAATCATCCTCGTGCCGCCTATGAGGTATTGCTCGATTGGTGGAGCAAGCACAGTTATGGTAAACATTGTTATATTGGATTGGCCCCCTATCGAGCGAATTCAAATGCTGCTTGGAAAGACAAATCGATGCTGCCAAGGCAAATTCAAGCGCTTCGCAACACTGAGAATATTCAAGGAATGATTTTCTTCAGTAGCAAATCATTTGACAACAATCCAAACGGTTGGAGTGATAGTTTGAGACTCACTTATTTTGCAGAACCTGCGGTTGTTCCGTCTATGACATGGTTCGACTCAAATAAGCCTCAGAAGCCTTTAGTTAAAATTAGCACCACCTCATCTTATGCTGATGTGGTAGTGCTTTCTGCAACATCATCTCAGCCTGTTCGAAAGTTTGTACTTTACAAAATTCAGCAGGGAGAAGCCGGAGGTACCGAGCGTGCTACAGCAGTAAAAATCATTCCCGCATTGAATGGAGAAGGAAAATTCTCGATCCCCTATTTTAAGCAAGGTGCGGAAAAATATCGGGTTACGGCCATCGATCAAAGTAACAATGAAAGCGATCCGCAGGAGATCCAGTAAGCTTTTTATATTTTTGCATTATTAATAATGAGATAAATCGAATTTATGCCAGGATTTGAAACATGGGGCGCCGAAGAACGCAAAGAACTGCAAGATGTATTGGATAACGGTATATTGATGCGATATGGGTTCGACGGTCCGAGAAAAGGTATTTGGAAAGCCGTAGACTTGGAAAAAGAGATCTGCAAGACTTTTGGAACCAAGTATGCTCAATTGGTAAGCAGTGGCACCGCTGCCCTTACAACTGCTCTCAGCGCTTTAGGTGTTGGCTACGGTGACGAAGTAATTACTCCCTCTTTCACTTTCGTGGCAAGTTTTGAAGCTGTTATCAGTGTAGGTGCTACTCCTGTTTTAGTTGATGTAGACGATACCTTAACGCTTAACCCTGAAGCAGTACGAAAAGCGATTACACCCAAAACGAAATGCATTATGCCCGTACATATGTGCGGTAGCATGGCAGATCTTGATGCTTTAAAAGAAATCTGTAAAGAATTCAATTTGGTTTTGTTGGAGGACGCGTGTCAAAGTATTGGCGGAACCTATAAAGGCCAGCAATTGGGATCCATTGGAGATGCGGGAACCTTTTCCTTCGACTTTGTGAAGACTATGACCTGCGGAGAAGGTGGTGTTGTAATGACTAATAGAGAGGATGTTTATATCAAGAGTGATGGATACAGTGACCACGGTCATGATCATAAAGGAGTAGACAGAGGAGCAGACCTTCATCCTTTTGTTGGATACAATTTCCGAATTTCAGAATTACACGCTGCCGTTGGTTTAGCGCAAATACGAAAACTGCCTCAATTTTTGGCAACACAAAAAAAACATCATACACAGTTAAAGAATATCTTATCACAAGTACCTGAAGTAAGTTTCAGAAGAATACCCGATCCTCAAGGAGACAGTCATACTTTTTTGAGTTGGTTTTTGCCCACCGAAGAACAGACAAGAGCTGTGGTAGCAAAATTGAAAGAACAAGGTATTTTAGCCGGAAACTTTTATTGGTATGATAATAACTGGCATTATATCCGCAAATGGGATCATCTGAAACAAGGAATTACCCTCAACGCCTTGAGTCCGGAGCATAAGGCTGCAGTAATAGCACAAGCGAATAAGGAATTCAAAGCGAGTGATGCCATAATGGGGCGTTGTATATCAACAGCGATTAGTTTAACTTGGACAGAGCAGCTTATTGAAGAAAAAGGATCAAAATTAGTTGCGGTAATCAGAGAAGTGCTCGGATCTTAATTGATACAAATACATATTTAAAACACCCAAGTCAATTCGGCTTGGGTGTTTTGTTTTACCAACGAAAACGAATAAGTGGATATTTCTAGGTTTATGAGTGTTTACTTTTAGTTGCTTAACAAAGAGTTCTCTTTATATCATAGACTTTGCTTGGGATCGTTTTGTCACCTACCGGCACTGGCCGGAGGATTCAATCCCCTATGTATGAGTAACCCGCTGTTTAAGCATATAAACATCTATTTATCCGTAAACGAGGAGACGATTGACCAGTACTTCAATCAGCACGATCCTGCTCCATTTTACAGAAGGCAATTGAGCTACGAATTCGAGAACTACATTTTGAACTACATCATTGCCGCGAAGCGATACACTACTATTCAATACAAGTTTACTTGCAATAGTGAAAACGACAAACAATACATTGAGCCGTTGATTCACGCCATTCGACGCCATTTTTCCATTCGTAAAACATTGAAAGAGGCCGAGTTCAAACGATTTAAAAAGCGCTCGGTAATTCTATTGGTGTTTGCATTGGCGGTTGGAATTCTCTGTCATTGGATTTTGCCCAGCGTACTTCCCGAGGGAGCTCCTCATGGATTTATGAGCGCAGTAACAAACAGTTTGGATGTTTTCAGCTGGGTAACATTATGGCGTCCGTTTGATAAGCTCGTGTTTCAATGGAATCCCTACTTAAAGGATATCTTAATACTTGATAAACTTACCAATGCTGAAATATTGGTTATAGACAATGTGAAGAAGATGGCCGTGGAGTCAGCAGCATAATTATGATTCGACTTTGTTCGATACTTGTAATCCTAACCCTTGCTTCTACATCCTTGTTTGCACAATTGGGTATAGAGCAATACCACTATTTAGGCCAGAGCTCAGGCGCCGCAGTGGTCCCTGTTATTCATCTTCAATCGAAAAAAGGTTGGTATGGAGAAGCGAGGTATAATTACGATGAAGACAATACATTCACTTTTCTAGCCGGTAAGAAATTTGTTTTTGGATCTGATTTTGAAATAGGACTCACTCCTCTTGCCGGAATTTCATTTGGCAGTTTCAAAGGCTACACGTTCGGATTGAATTCTAGTTTTGAAAACGAGCGGTTCTTTATTAGCAATCAAACACAATCCACAAAATCAAAATCGCTTGAATATTCATCATTTTTCTTCAATTGGTCTGAAGCGGGCATCAATATCAACAAATGGTTTTACGCCGGATTAACGATGCAGAATACTCGATTGTATTCAGGCGAATATTTGAACGAGCCCGGGATCATGTTTGGAATTAATATCAAATCTGTCACCATTCCTTTTTATGCATTTAATCGTTATCAAACCAACCGATTTTATGTACTAGGGATAATTTGGGAGAAAAAATAGTGTAGTAGAAGCTACTAGTAAAGTTGCGATTCGTAAAGTAAAGCACTTAGTTAACGCTAAAGCATACACTAGTTATGTTTGAATAGATGTACCTATCTGAAATGATGGCATTATTATTTCGTTTCATGTATATCCAATATTAATCTTTCGTTACTATGAAAAAACTTGCATCCATCCTTTTATTTGCAATTTCAGTTCAACAATCTATGGCTCAGATTGGAATTGGAACAACCAGTCCACACTCTTATTTAGATGTGAGAGGGACGATCGCCTATAACTACCGATCTTTTACTACTTCCACCTCTATTGCTACAACAGATAATACACTGGCATTCACAGGAACGAGTGCGGCAACCTTAACCTTGCCCGATGCAACTGCTTGTGCAGGTCGTTTCTATTGGATTAAAAACGAAAGTTCAAATGGCTCTGATTTAACCATTGCCACTACTTCTTCCCAAACCATCGATGGATTAACGACATGGGTGATAGACGAACAACATGAGGCCCTTCGATTGTTTAGTACCGGATCAGTTTGGTATGTTGTTTCAGAAACCTTGCCTGGCAATACAGCCGGTACTTCGTGGATCCAAGGTGGTAATAACGTTACATCGGAAAAGAAGTTGGGTACAACCAGCAACTACGACCTTCCTATAATTACCAACAATACAGAACGAGTTCGTATCAGTAAAACGGGGAATGTTGCCATTGGAACAAGTAGCTTCAATGCAACCTATCCTGAGAAATTATTAGTTGATGCAGGAACCACTACTTCTTTTAACGTAATTAGTGGTAAGGGATCTATCAACAGTTATTTACAGTTGAATATTCAAAACACAAGTTCTGGAACAGCAGCTAGTTCGGACGTTGTAGCTACGGCTAACAACGGTAGTGAAAGTGACAAGTTTGTAAATCTAGGAATTAATGGAGGTGGGAACACTTCTACAGGTGTATTAGGCGGAGCAAACTTGGCTTACTTATATGCAACCGGAAATAACTTTGCTATCGGTAATGCAACCTCTTCAAAAGATTTACTATTCTTTACCAACGGAACGGCAAGTTCCGATGAAAAGATGAGAATCAAGGATGATGGAGATGTGGGAATAGGAATAACTTCACCCAACTACCTCCTCCATATTCATAAAGCTTCAGCATCGAGTAACTGGATGCAAATTACTAATAGTTCCAGCGGTTCAGGAGCGTGGGATGGATTCTTTTACGGTGTAAACACTTCAGGTGCGCCAGAGATTTGGGGTGAAGGTGATTTAGCCATTTATACCGGCTCAGGCACTACCAACAGAAGAACCATGTTTTTAACTGACGACGGTAATGTAGCAATCGGCTCTTCTTCTACCAATTTTCATGGTACTTATCCTGAAAGACTGCTAGTTGACGCAGGCACCACTACCTCTTATAATGTAATAAGCGGGAAGGGTAGTATCAACAACTATTTGCAATTGAATATCCAAAATACTAGTAGTGGTTCAGCAGCAAGTTCTGATGTTGTTGCCACGGCTAATAATGGAAGTGAGACTGATAAGTTTATAGATATGGGTATTAACGGAAGTGGGTATTCCTCATCGGGTATTCTTGGTGGAACAAATACAGCCTATTTATATGCTACCGGTCAAGATCTCGTAATTGGAAATGCAACAAACGGTAAAGATCTGGTTTTCTTTACGGGTGGTACAGCAACAACCGATGAAAGAGTACGAATAACAAGTACTACCATACAGCCCGGTACTGATAATAGTATCTCTAATGGAACCTCTGCCAAACGCTGGAGTGTGGTTTATGCGGCCAATGGAACCATCCAAACATCTGATTTCAGGCTTAAAAAGAACATCCAGCCACTTCAATACGGATTGAGCGAGGTACTAAAAATGCGCCCGGTTCGTTATGATTGGAAAGATAACAGCGGTACAAATAAGGTTGGCTTAATTGCTCAAGAAGTGCAGGCAATTGTTCCTGAGGTTGTTGTTGGAGATTCAACAAAGGAAAACTTAGGGATGAATTATGCGGAACTAGTGCCTGTATTGATCAATGCAATTAAAGAATTGAAGGCTGAATTGAATGAAACAAAGAAAGAGTTGGAGCAAGTGAAAAAGCAGATTCGTCAATAGTCCAGCTCCATATCCTTAACCCAAATCCAGTCTATGAAAACGATACGCATCATAACTGCTCTAGTATTGTTGTGTGTACATTATGTGCAGGCTCAGGTCGATTTGACCAATACCGGTACAATGTATATTACAAACTCTGCTGTAGCACTGTATGTTAATGGTGGTTTTACGAATGCCAGTGGTGCATCCTTTACAAATAATGGTGATTTTTATGTCACTCAAAATATATCCAACGCTCAAGTGGGTATGAGTGCCGGAACGGGAACCCTTCGTTTAATTGGCACTACAGCACAACAAATTAATGGAACGCAAACCTTCAAAACCTATAACCTAGTTACAAATAACGCAGCCGGGTTTACTTTGAACAATAATTTGAGTATTTCGGGGACTCATACATTTACAGATGGGCTGATTGCCTCGTCTGTTACTCCCAATTATTTGGTATATGAGGCAGGTTCGTCTTACTCAGGTGTATCGGATGCAGCCCACGTTTCAGGTTGGGTTAAGAAAATTGGTACTACTGCATTTACTTTTCCCGTAGGCGATAATACCTACTATCGAAACATCGCCATTAGTTCATTAGCTTCTAGTTCTGAATTCAACGCGAGATACAATAAACCTACACCCAATGCAACCAATGTTGCAGCTCCTTTGGTAATCGTTAATCCGAATGAATATTGGGATTTGAATCAGGTTAGCGGAGGCGCAGCTGTTGTAACATTGAACTGGGACGACCCCAAGGTAAACATTGCAGATTATCTATTGTCGGAAATGCGTGTTGCAAATTACAGTGGCGGCTTATGGACGAGCAGAGGCGGCACCGCTTCCGGAACCATTACTACACAAGGGACGATTTCAAGCACCAGTACCTCAAGTTTTGGACAATTTGCCATTGCTAGTATCAACTGGGCCACTCCTCTTTATTTTATTGATTTTAACGCGAAAGCTCAAGCTTCTTACAACCTCCTTCAGTGGAAAATGGGTGGGGTAAGCTCAGATGCCAGCTTTGAAATAGAACGAAGTTTAGACGGGCGCAATTTTACTAAAATTGGAACGTTAAAAGGATTACCCCTGTTGTCAGGATACTTTCACTATCAAGATTCCCGTGCTTTTACCGGAAACACTTGGTATCGAATCAAATGTGTGAATACAGACGGTCACGAATTGTATTCAACCATTGAACTGATTCAGGGTGGCAACAAATCAGACGATTTCTATTTGGTAAATAATCCGGCTCATCAATTTGTTTACATTGCTGCTACCGGAAAATACGAAGGAACGTATGATTACCAGTTGCTTTCTGTAAATGGACAATTGATTCAAAAGGGAAAGATCACCACCCAAGCCGGAGGAATTTGTTCGATCAGTTTATCATCTTCTGTAGTACCAGGCTCGTATGTTCTGGACATTAGAAATGCTCAACACAAATTAACTCAGCAAATATTGGTTCGATGATCGGTCCTTAAATCCAAAGTTGTATTTCAACAATACAAACTATGAAAAACCGCATCATCTTTCTAGCCCTAATGTTAGGCTCCGGCGCCGCGTCGGCTCAAGTTGGTATTGGAACAACTACTCCGAATTCAACCCTCGATGTTCGCGGTTCAGTATCATTACGTGTAAGAACGGTTACAGCAGATACGCAGCTTGATCAAAACGATCATGCCGTTGTATTCACCGGAGCCACAGCAACCACCATTACGTTACCAGATGCCACTACTTGTAGTGGTCGATCATATAGAATAAAAAATGCAAGCACCGCCGGAGTAACCCCTTCGCTTACCATTGCCACCGGAAATGGTGAAAACATCGACGGTGTGGCATCGATTGTTTTGAGTCAGTTACAGGAATCAGCTTTGTTGTTTAGTGACGGAACTAATTGGATAGTTGGGTCTCAATCTATTCCGCAAACAGGCGGAAGCACCTGGAATTTTGACGGAAATAATATTTCGAGCACCAAATTACTTGGAACGATCTCATATCAGCCGCTCCCTTTTATTACCAACAACATTGAGCGGATGCGAATTGCTGAGGATGGCTTTATCGGCCTCGGAAATACTTCTCCAAAAACAGAGTTTCACATTTTGTCGGGAACCGAGGGGTCCGGAATCTCAACTTCTTATATTAATGGCGTGACCATTACAGGTGTTGGAGGATATGGATTTGGTGGACCAGGTTTTTATTTGGAGAATACCGACAACCCGGTTGCACAAAAGCTTTTTAAAATCAATTATACCGCCAATGGTGGTTCAGATGCGTATGTAAATTATCAAGCAGTTTCTGATGATGGGTCTGCAAATGTTAATGCAAACATACTGTCGGTTATGCATAGTGGAAGAGTTGGCGTAGGAACCGCTACATTTAATGCCACCCATCCTGAAAAGTTTTTAGTAGATGCGGGAAACACTGCTTCAAAAAATGTGATGGGTGCAAAAGGGAGCATTAATGATGCTCTTATTTTTCAACTGCAGAATACAAATGGAGGCCTTTCAGCTACCAGCACTTTTTCAATAGCAGCAAACAACGCCTCCGGAAACACAAATTTTTTGAAGGCCGGCATCAATTCTTCTACAAACAATACTTCGGGTATAAAAGGGGGCGCCAATACCGCTTACCTCAGCGCTTCAGGAACCGACTTTGTAATTGGAAACGAAACAAATGGTAGGGCTTTAGTATTTTTTACCGATGGATCAAATACAACAAATGAGCGTGCGCGAATTACTAGCGAAGGTATAGTACCGGGAGCGGATAATACCTACACACTTGGAAAAACCGGTTTGCGATGGACGGAAGTATGGTCTGTTAATGGAACCATTCAAACTTCTGATATTCGTTTCAAGAAAAACATAAATGCCTTAACATACGGATTGAAAGAAGTGATGTTGATGCGACCTGTATCTTACGATTGGATTGAGCAACCGCAACAGCACAAAATTGGACTGATTGCTCAAGAGGTAAAGAAACTGGTTCCCGAAGTGGTTAGTGGAGACGACACTAAAGGTCAACTTGGAATGAATTATGCAGAACTGGTTCCTGTGTTAATCAACGCCATCCAAGAATTAAAGGCACAAGTAGATGAATTGAAAAAGCAACTTGAGCTAAAGGAAAACAAAAAAGGCCAACAATAAAAAATCCCGCTATTTGCGGGATTTAATTTTTTATTCAGCTTCTGCTACTACTTCTTTTACTTCCGGTATCATTCGCTTCATCATTCCTTCGATTCCTGTTTTAAGTGTGATCATTGAGGAAGGACAACCGGAACAACTTCCTTGCAACATCAGATTTACGACTCCTTCACTATAGCTTTTAAATTGAATGGCTCCACCATCCATCTCTACAGCTGGTTTAACGTAATTCTCTAATAGTTCTTTGATGCGCTTTACCACATCATCGTCGTCGGCGGTAACTTCATTAGAACTCTCTTGTTTGCGCGTAGCCAACTCCTCTTCGTTGATTACTGGCTTACCTTCTTCTAAATATTCTTTCAAAAACTGACGGATGGTAGGAATAACATCACTCCATTCCGTTTCATAATTTTTAGTAAGGGTCACGAAATTGCTGGCAATAAAAACAGCCTTAATAAAGGGGAAGCCAAACAATTCAGTGGCTAAAGGCGAGGGCTTCGCTGCGTCTACATCCGGAAAATCAATGCTCTTACCGGGATACAAAAGTTTGTTGGCAACAAACTTCATTGTTTCCGGGTTTGGAGTCATTTCTGTATAAATGCTAATCACGGGATTACCTGTTTTAATCATAGCGCTCTCAATTTGGATAACAAAAATAACAAATTCAAGGCCTATTCTGTTTCTGAAATAGGGAAAACTCGCTAATGATCGCAATCGTCGGCATGAGCATGATTGTGAACCCTGCAAGATCGGTAGTTCGAAACATGACCATAAACGATCAAAACAACCGCCGGAATCAACAGAATCAATTGATATTCATGCCATATTTGTTTGGCAACAAGAAAAGCCATACCGGCCGAGAAGATCAAAAATGGGGTCAAACTATGGTGGTGCTTTTTGTAGCCATGCCAAAATGAATAGGCGCCAATTACAAATGCCAACCCAATCATGAAATATTCAAACTTCGTATTGTGAATAATTTCAACACCTAAAATTGGTAAACTATTGATTAACAGGGGCAAAAGTGCACAATGTATAGCACAGGCAAGAGAGGCAGAAATACCCAAAGCATCCCAATTAATCTTAAAATTCATACCGCAAAGGTAGGTTCTTATTTTAAATTGATGCAACTTTGTTGCAAATATTTTGTTGTAACGACTTAACAAAGGTTCCACTAAAAAAGAAACTACCTTTACAAAAACGGAGCAAAATGAATAGGAAGTGGCTTTATTACGGCGTTTTTTTCGCGGTTTTGATCGGAGGATTTTATTTCACGATGACCAAATTGATACCCGGGTATGAAGAAGTGAAACTACCGGTGCTCAGTTACGTTCGCCCCTTTAGTTTTATTAATCAGGATGGGGAAAAAGTGACAGAAACCGATTTAAAAGGAAGAGTCTATGTAACGGAATTTTTCTTTACCACTTGCCCGAATATTTGTCCAATGCTGAACACCAACATGAAGGTGATTTACGAGAAGTTTAAATCGGAGCCCGACTTCATTGTAGTATCTCATACCTGTGATCCTGATCGCGATAGTTTTCCCGTGCTAAAACATTATTCCGATTCTTTGCAGGTAGACAACAAAAAATGGTGGTTTTTGACCGGCAGAAAAGACAGTTTGTATTTAACAGCTAGAAATAGTTATTTATTAGACGACCCAAAGAACGGCCTGCAGAAAATAGAAGATCAGTTTATGCATACGCAATTCTTCGCCTTGGTGGATAGAAATGGAAGAGTAAGAAAAATTTACGATGGTCTAAAGAAAAAGGAATTAAAAGAACTGGAGGAAGATATTCCTCGAATTTTGAAGGAAAAGGCAATGGATGGAAATTTCTCGAATAACTTATTTAGTAAATAGCAGACCATGCAAGCTCAGATCGATTATTTATTAAAGCAAAATCAGCTAAGTGTTACGGAAAGCCGTAAACGAATTCTAGAATTGTTTTTAGAAGCAAATGGAGCGCTCTCACACGCCGACATCGAAAAAAAGACAGACGAAAAGTATGATCGGGTAACGGTTTATAGAACCCTTCAAACTTTCTTAGAGAAAGGAATGGTTCATACAATTCCAACGGCTGATAACTCTATTCGCTACGCTCTATGTAAAGATGACTGTAAAGAAGGACACCACCACGATAATCACGTTCATTTCATTTGTGACAACTGCGGCGATACTTCTTGTTTGTCGGAAGTATCAATTCCAATAGTTAAACTCCCCAACGGATTTAAAGCAAAAGAATTTCACATGGTAGTAAACGGCGTTTGCAAGAACTGCCGCTAAAAAGAAAGCCCCGATGTGGAAACACCGGGACTTTTGGTTAAGGCTCTGATTAGTAGCTTTTTTATGATGGAGCGATACAATCGCTATCAGTTCATTTGATATACCAAAGATAGCCCACTAAATGACATTGCCTATACCACAATGTGGGTATTTTTTAAAACACTTAGTTGTTTAGCAAACTATCCATCTCGTTCTTAACGAATTGCATTAATTGCTTAATATGTGCAGGCGAAAAATTAAATTCTATGCCGGCAGTACTATATAATTCAGGTAGAGTTAATGTTCCACCTTTACTTAAAGACGCAATATAGCCCTCAAGTGCTGCTTGCTTGTTTTCTTTATATCGCTTCCATAGCCCAATTGCACCCAATTGTGCAATACCATATTCAATGTAATAGAAAGGCACTTCGAATAAGTGAAGTTGGCGCTGCCACCCGTATTCACGGTATTTTGTTAATCCTTCAAAATCAATTACATCAGTAGAGAACTCATTCAAGATTTCTAACCATTTAACTTTTCTGGCATCTAAGCTATGTTGTGGATTTTCATAAATCCAATGTTGAAACTTGTCAATAGTTGCAATCCAAGGGAAGATGGTAATAACGCGCTCCAATTGATGTTCCTTAGCACGTTTCAGGTCTTCCGCATTCTCGAAAAATACTTCCCAATGGTCCATGCTGAACAATTCCATAGCCATACTGGCCACTTCGGCAATTTCCATAGGATACTCTTTGAAAGCGCTTAATTCAAGCGGATGCGCCAGGAAAGAATGTATCGCATGTCCGCCCTCGTGAACCATTGTTGTAACATCGCTCATTTGTCCGGCAGCATTCATGAAAATAAAGGGCGCACCTGTTTCTGCTAACGGACAGTTGTATCCTCCGGGCGCTTTTCCAATTCTACTTTCAAGATCAAACCGCTTCATTTTATCCATGGTGCGCAAACAATCTGCAAAAAAGGGATTCAATTTTTCAAAACATTGAACGGTTTTGCTCAATAACTCTGCTCCTGTTGTGAATGGTTTCAATGGCTGAACACCGGATGGTTGTGCTTCTAAATCCCAGGGGCGGAGCTTTTCAAGTTTAAGCGATTTTTGTTTCCGCTGATAAATAAGTTTAACCAAAGGGAGTACTTCTTCTTTTACTGCCCGATGGAATTCAAAGCAAGACTCTTTTGTATAATCGAACCGTCCTAGTTCTTTAAACTTATAATCTCTGTAGTTCTCAAACCCTGCATTTAAAGCAACCTGATGTCTTTTTTGAACGAGTGTACTGAACAAGTCATCAAGGGCTTGTTTGTCTTCTAATCTGCGTTCATTGATTTTGCGATAAACCGACTCACGTAAACCTCGATCTTCTTGTTCTAGAAATTTTGCGGCCTGTTGTAAAGTGTACTCTTTTCCATTCACTTCAATGGTCATTTTACCTGAAATAGCACCAAATTGTTGACCCAACACGCTTAATTCAGATTGAAGGGCTATGTTTTCTTCCCGAAACAATTCAATGCTTTTCTTAATGCTACGTATATAAGTAAAGTACTTCTCTTTGTTCAGAGAGGCGGTGAATGGACATTCAATGAACTTACGGTTCAACAAATCGGCGATGGGCTGAATTTTAGGTTGAATTTCCGTAACAAAAAATACGAATGCGTTTTCCAATTCTTTGTCGGTAGTGTCGCAAGTCATTCTTATTTGACGCCAGCAAGCGTCTTCGCTTATGATGGCTTCCAACTCACTACTATCTTTTAACCAAGCCTCGAGCGCTTCTACACTGTTAAGCTCTCTTTGAAGTAGGTTATTGAAGTATGGTTCAAGCGATTGCCAATCGGAGATGGTAAAGTTTTCTGGCAAGAAATGACGTACTGGTTTTTCTAATGCTGCTGAGTAACTCATAGTTTAGACTGATTATTTAAAAAACAAAAGCCGTTCCTGAAGATAGGAACAGCTTTATTAATAAATCGTTATTGTTATTTCTTTTTAGGAGCTGCTTTTTTCTTAGGAGCTTCTTCATCAGATTCAGTGGCTTCCTTTTTAGTTTTAGGGGCCGCCTTTTTCTTTGGAGCCGCCTCACTTTCTTCAGTAGCTTCTTTTTTTGCTTTAGGGGCTGCTTTCTTTTTTGGTGTTTCTTCCACAACCGCTGGAGCTTCTTCAACTACTTCTTCTTCAGCAGGAACTTCACTCAGTTTTAGCTCAACACCGGCTGTTTTCAAGATAGAGAACCACTTAACCATCTTCTTCATATCGCTGTTGTAAACACGGTCGAAATCCAAATCCGCATATACTTTTTCAAAGTAAGACTTTACGGCTTTTGCATCTTTTTCGTCCGGAAGGGTTACCCCGGCTTTGTCCATTGCGTGAAAAATCTCGATCAAGTTTACATTCTCACGAATGGTATATACTTCAATACTTTCCAAATGAGAAAAGTTGTGAATGCGAGAAGACACAAATTTTGTTGACTTGTCCTCTAATGAACGCACAATAGCGCCATCATTTTTACTACTGATTAATTCTTGAAGACCAGGTAAGCCCGTTACGGCAATAAGTTTACTGTATTCCATAGTTGTCAATTACACATTTTGAAGGTGCAAGATAAGTTTAGTTATTGAAATTCAATTAACGATGGTTTAAAACGGCGGTTCGCCGTTCATAGAAACTTCAGCAATTGATAGGCCATTATCGATCAATTAGCCTTAATTTTCCGCAAACTTGTATCTTTTTTTGAACGATCAGGATCTCATCATACAACTCAAAAAGGGTAACCCGGAAGCCTACAAAACTGTTGTTAATCAATGGAAAGACATGATTTACAACACGGTTTTAGGCATTCTACAACAGCCGGAGGATGCAGAAGACATAACACAAGACGTATTTGTTCAAGCGTTCGAGAGTATTCATCAATTCAAGGGAGAGTCGAAATTGTCGACCTGGTTGTACCGAATTGCCGTTACCAAATCACTCGATTGGATCAGAAAGAAGAAACGAAAAAAGAGATTTGGGTTTATTCAGAGCTTGTTCACCGGGGAATCCCTTGAACCGATCGAATTACCGGAATTCCATCATCCCGGTGTGGTTATCGAAAACAAAGAAAACGCTTCCGTTTTGTTTCAAGCAATACAGAAACTTCCTGAAAATCAAAAAGTTGCATTCACTTTAAACAAGATTGAGGGGTTGAGTTACGCAGAAGTGGCGGAGATTTTGGAGACTTCTGTTCCATCCATCGAGTCATTGATGCATAGAGCAAAGCAAAATCTTCGAAAGTTTCTGGCAGATTATTACGAAAAATCCAAAGATTAAAAGCAAGTTTTTGTCCCTTAAAACGTCTAAATTGAAGTAAGATGAGCAAAAGCTACAACATAGAAGAACGAATTGAATCAACATTAAATAGTGTTGACGGCATACAACGTGCCGAAGCTTCGCCTTTTTTGTATACAAGAATTGAGGCGGCGATGTATGCGAGACAATCGACTTGGGGTCGATTTTCCAGTCAGCTTGCAAAACCTTCTTTTGCGTTAGCAACAGCCTTACTGGTGCTCATTTTAAACTTCTGGGCTTTTAATTCATCTAGCACCAATTATGAAACTTCAGCCGGAGTAAACTCTTCTGATGTGGAGCAAATGATGGCTAATGAATATTCACTTACCAATACTGCCTCAGAAAGCTATCTTGCAACAATTGATGAGAAATGAATCAACTAATTCGTAATAACAAAGCGTTGGTAATACTCATAGGCATCCTCTTGGTGTCGAACGTATTATTGGTGCTGTATTTTACCGTTTGGAGCAACCGTTCCGGAAAGCCACCGATGAATAGAGGAGGGTTTTCGATGGTAGAACAAATGACGAAGGAACTGGGTTTCTCAAAATCACAAGCAGATACTTTTAAAATACTGTTGGATCAAAACCGTGACTCTATGAAATATTGGAGTGAACAAGTTCGGTCCATCAAGAAGTCGATGTACAGTAATCTAAACAACACAAGTATCGGTGATAGTGCTTTAGCCGTAAAAGCAGATAGCTTGGCTGCTACACAAGCAAAAATGGAATTATCGATGTACCGTCATTTTGCAAAAGTGAGAGCCATTTGTACTCCCGATCAACTTCCTAAGTTTGATACCGTTGTAAGTAGAATGATCAACCGACCACCTTGGTTTGGTAAGAACCGCGGACCCCAAAAGCGCGATTAACAAAATTTTCATTTCCTCAAGAAAAGGTTTTTGAAGAATCGACGTCCAATCTTCTATTAAACTTAATAATATGAAGAAGTTATTCCTGTTGGCTTTTGCCCTTACAGTATCATCTGTAGCATTATTCGCCCAAGGCGGCGGAGGCGGTTT
This sequence comes from Chitinophagaceae bacterium UBA3961, assembly GCA_002385265.1. Classification (GTDB taxonomy): domain Bacteria; phylum Bacteroidota; class Bacteroidia; order Chitinophagales; family Chitinophagaceae; genus Endoryza; species Endoryza foliicola. The sequence goes on along the minus strand of DGDD01000263.1, from coordinate 18,576 downwards.
TCAGCGTAGAACGGTTGAAGAAAGAGTGAAAATGATTCACGAAAAAATGGATTCAGCTTTCAAACCCGGAGAGGCTAAACTGAAAGAAATTGATGAAGTATTTACTACCTATTACAAAGGTCAAGACAAATTAAGAGAAGAGATGATGGGTAGTGGCGAGCGTCCTGATCCGCAAGTAATGCGTGAAAAAATGCAACCCCTTACCGACGAAAGAGACTCAAAACTCAAGAAGATTTTGACAGAAGAACAGTATAAAAAATGGAAAGAAGAAATAGAACCTTCTATGAGACCCCAAAGAGGCCCCCGACAGTAATCATTCAATAAAATAAATAAAGAGCCATCCCAAAATATCGGGACGGCTCTTTAACTTTAGTGAAAACCTCTTGTATGAAAATTGAAGCCGGTTCGGTTGATGAATACATCGAAAAGATTGCCGAGCCACAACAAGCAGCAGTAAAAAAACTCAGAGCAATCGTAAAGAAAAACTTGCCAAAAGGATTTAAAGAACAGATCAGTTATAACATGATCGGCTTTGTTGTACCGCATAGTACTTACCCCAATGGCTACCATTGCGACCCTAAGCTACCCCTTCCTTTCCTTAATATTGCCGCTCAAAAGAACTTTATAGCATTGTATAATATGGGGTTGTATGCTGACCCGGTATTAACCAAATGGTTTCAAGAAGAATACGCCAAATTGGGACTAGCAAAATTAGATATGGGTAAGTCTTGTATTCGATTTAAGAAACCAGATCAAATTCCCTATGATTTGATTGGAGAATTATGTAAGAAAATTTCAGTTGATAAATGGATTGAAATGTATGAATCTGCTTTTCGAAAAAAATAGCTAAGAAAGTTGTATTTGTTTCAATAAAAGTTCAACGGTACTCGCATCAAATAGCTGTGTACCCTCGTTCATTGTAGCAGCACTTCCACATGCAACACCCCATTGTATCGCTTCCTTAATGCTACAGCCATTGTGAAGCGCGTAGGTAATTCCGGCAACCATACTATCGCCGGCTCCTACAGTACTCTTCTTTGGAACGGAAGGGGCTTTTACGAAATGCCGTTCTTCTTTTCCTACCAACCATGCTCCATCTGCGCCCATAGAAACTACAACAAAGGAAGAATATTCCTCCTCAATCAATTTATGGGCACAATCAGCTACTTCATGTGGCGCTATTTTATCCATATCAAGAAGCTTACTCATTTCACCAATATTTGGCTTAATTAAAAAAGCTTTTCTACCTTTTATTGCTTCCAAGGCCGAACCTGAAGTGTCAATCACACATTTGCAGCCAATTTCTGCTGCAGCATCTATGATCATTCCGTAGCTTGATTCCGGTAAACCCGGGGGCATGCTGCCACTCGCGATAATAAACTCGGGCTTAATGGAACGAATCTTATCTACGATTCTGTGAATGATATCTTCTGAAACCTTTCTGCCAGGAAAAGTAAAACGGAATTGGTGATTGGTATTGTTTTCTAATACTATCCAATTCTCTCTGGTTTCAACTTGCGTATCTATTGCATGAAAGAGAATATCATCTTTCTTCAAAATTGAACAAAGCATGTTTCCATTGTGACCACCCGCAGGAAATAATGCAAAGGAGGGTAAGCTTAATTTTTTCAATGCTTTTGACACATTGATGCCGCCACCGCCGGCTTCATGTACTACTTCCGCACAGCGAAGCTTTGTTTCCGGTTCTAAAATGGGTAAGGTGGAACTTTTATCGATGCAAGGATTGAGTGTAATGGTCAAAATCATTTTAATTCAGTTTACTTAGTTCTGCAATAACATTTTTCAAACGTTCAGAAAGAGTGGCGTGATCGGTATAACCCTTAGCTACCAAATAATATTTTGATTCATTGGCCTGAACGAATACAGTAGGATAGCCGGTGACTTGTAGTTGCTTGCACAGCGAAAACTCATAATAGGCTTTCTCTTTGTAAGATTCACTATGAAGTTTTGTATAGAAATCATCCGGATCTAATTCGTATTTTTCAAGTAAATGACGATACGCTTCGTCGTCGCATAAATCGCGACCCTCATAGTGCAATGCGTGTTGCAGATCGGATGCAAAGCTTACTTGTAACTCGGGCTTTATTTCTTTGAAAATGCACAATGCGATTGAAGGCTTTTCAGATGAGGGGAACCAATCACTTTGATCGGGGTTGAAAATATGCCAGAGATAATCTTGTCCAAATTCAATACCGGTATACTCTTCAACTGTTTTATATGCTTTTTGTATGTATGCCGCGGTACTGCTGATGGGTATTGGCGTTTCTGTGATGATCATCCCTCCACTCAATACTTCAAATCGAAAATCCTCCTTAAACTCCTCTGAAATTTTCCTTATCACCGGACTAAAACCATAACACCATCCACAATAGGCGTCATAACAATAAATAAGATTGAGTTGCATGAAGCGAAGTTACTACAAAACAGGTCATTTCGAAGAAGCGCGCTCTTTTACAGAAACGAACTGTTGTTCGTAATCATCACGAATGGTTCCCATCCATCGGTCCCAGAATAAGAAGTAGAGTCCGTAGTTGCCTTTAAAATATTGGTGGTGCTGATTGTGATTTACAGAGGTGTTGATCCACTTTCCAATTGGGTGAGTTGCAAACCATTTTGGATAGAGCTCCCATCCCAGGTGTCCATACACATTGTAAACAATCATGAATAGAAAAAAGAAAGGAAGATGGTAGGTGTGTATCGGCATTATAAACAAGAAAATCACAACGATTCCGGTTTCAATGATCGCTTCCAATGGATGAAAAGCATATGCTGCCCAGGGTGAAGGGTTGGTAGACTTGTGATGTATTAAGTGAACGTACTTAAATATTTTGGGATGATGCATCAAACGATGCATCCAGTAAAAATAGCTGTCGTGTAGAAATAGCATGATTATGAAAGCACTTATAAAATAGATGCTTCCGTATTGATTGATATCAGTATAATAAAAAGTGTGAACTCTAATTGAATCAGTTTTAATGAAAAAAAGAGGGACCAATCCAAATAAAGCGATTGTTATAATGGAGTAGAAGATCTCTCGTAAGTAGTCTGTGCTTTTCGGAAACTTGGGTTGTATCTTTTTGTATGCAATCTTCTTTTTGAATACAACATATGCTAAAATGAACGCTAGACCTGCAAAAACAACGTATCGACTTCCGATCAAGTTTACCACTTTTCCATAAAAACTCCAGTCAATAGCTAAGAAAAACTTCATAATAAATGTTGGTATTGTTTCATGTATTTCCAGTTGCGGGGTAATCCTTGTTCAATCCACTCCATCGCTTGCTCAAGTCGTTTATTTCTTGTAGGCTCCGTTTTTGCTTCTTCTAACCAATCAATATATTCTTTCTTGCCGGAAGGCGAAAATGATTCAAAATGAGCTTCTGCCTTTTTCGACTTTTTCAAGGAAGCGGCCAAATAGGCCGGAATCACTGTTTTTTTAGGAGTTGATTTTTTAGGTTTGACTGGTTTGATGCCTGCTTCGTTTAATGCCATCGCTTCTTTTATCCAGGCTATTATCTTTTTATCGGGCGGAAGCATTTCTAGAGAAGTGATTTTCCCTAAATGACCCATCGCAACCTCAGATTTTGCGTTCATGGTTAAACTGGGATCTTTCATAAGCGATGCTTTCCAAAACCCCAGTGAACAATGTTCCTTGAATGAAGCAAAGCCGCATAAGATGCTCCCTGCATAACTATAATTGGGGAAACTCCATTTGATACCTTCTTCAACATCCGGACAGGTGGTTACAATCAATTCTCTCAAATGCTTAAGTATGGGGCGTGCAAATGGCGCAGCATTTTTGATGTATGCATCAACCCTAGGATCCTTTTTGTAACTCATGTTCAATATTTTAATGTGCTTCCAGCCAGTTATTACCTTGACCACATTCGGCTATTACAGGTACACCGCCCGGAAGTAAAAGAGCGGACTGCATGTTTTCAATAATAAGAGGCTTTAGTTCTTTCACTTCTTCTTTCAATGCATCGAAAATCAATTCATCGTGCACTTGCAATATCATTTTACTTTTCATTCCGGCTTTCTTCATTGCAGCATGAACTTTCTGCATGGCAAGTTTGATCATGTCGGCGGCTGTTCCTTGGATTGGAGAATTGATCGCGTTTCGTTCTGCAAAACCTCGCACTGTAAAATTGGAAGAGTTGATATCTCTCAACCAACGTTTTCTTCCCATGAGGGTTTCAACATATCCATGTTCACGAGCAAAATTGATCGTGTTGTCCATATATTGTTGAATTCCTTGGAATTGCTTCTTGTAGTTGTCAATGATTTCTTTTGCTTCTGTTCTGCTAATTCCCAGATTGTCGGCCAAGCCAAAAGCGCCCTGTCCATAAATGATCCCAAAGTTTACGCTTTTTGCTTTGTAACGCATTTCCTTTGTTACTTCTGATTCTGGCACATTATAGACTTTTGCTGCGGTAGCCGTGTGAATATCCGTGCCTTTTTTGAAGGCTTCACACATTGCCGGGTCTTCGCTTATAGCAGCCACAATTCGAAGCTCAATTTGTGAATAATCGGCTGAAAGCAATACGTGCTTATCGTCTCTTGGGATAAATGCTTTTCGAATTTCTTTTCCTCTTTCAGTTCTTACAGGTATGTTCTGAAGGTTAGGATTATTGCTGGCAAGACGTCCGGTAACAGCCACCGCTTGAGCGTAAGAAGTATGCACACGGCCGGTTTTTTCATTAACCAGTTCAGGAAGTGCATCAACATACGTTGATTTTAGTTTTGTCAATTCTCTAAATGCAAGAATATCATCTACAATAGGATTGGTAGCGGCTAATTTAGCCAACACGTCTTCACCTGTTGCATATTGACCTGTTTTCGTTTTTTTCGCCTTGGGGTCTAACTTTAGTTTCTCAAATAGTACTTCACCTAATTGTTTTGGAGATGCTAGATTGAATTTTACTCCCGCTTGTTCATAAACCCTTTTCTCGGCTTTTTTAGCCTCTTCATCCAATTGTTTGGAGTAGTCTTGTAAGAAGTCGACATCAATCTTAACACCTTCAAATTCCATATCGGTCAGCACTTTTACCAAAGGATTCTCTACTTCGTAAAATACCTTCGTTACTTCCTTTGCAGCTAACTGGGGTTCGAATACCTTTTTTAATTGAAGAGTGATGTCGGCGTCTTCAGCTGCATATTCAGTAATTTTTTCAAGCGCTACATCACGCATGTTACCTTGCGTCTTTCCCTTTTTACCAATTAGTTCATCAATGTGAATTGGTTCGTAATTCAAATATTGAGCACTTAATAGGTCCATGCTTCTTTTTCCATCCGGTTCTATAACATAGTGAGCTAGCATGGTGTCGAATATGTCGCCGGCCAACGTGTATCCATACCATTTTAATACGAGTAAGTCGTATTTGATGTTTTGACCGATCCATTTCTTGGAAACATCCGCGAAAACCGGTGCGAAATGCGCAAGTAAGGCAGCCGCTTGTTTTTGATCAGACGGAACCGGAACATAGTAGGCTTCATGTTCTACCCAAGAAAAACTCATTCCCACTAACTCTGCATTGTTGGCGTCGATATTGGTGGTTTCAGTATCAAAACAAATTTCTTTTTGACTACCGAGTTGTTGAATAAACGACTTTAGTTCTTTTTCTTCAGTAATAGAATGATAGACGTGTGAAGTGCTGTGAACCGTTTTGCGTTCCCCTTGTGGTTCCTCTACCGGCTCTTCTGTTTGTTTTATTTCAGGTTCAATGATATTGCCAAACAAATCTGTTTGAACGCCTTGAGGTTGCTCTTTTTCAATATTTGATTTTCGAGCGGCAACTTGAATCTGTTCGCCTAAGAGCCTTTGAGCAATGGTTTTAAATTCAAGTTCAGTAAACACTTCTTTTAACTCTTCTTTATTCCATTCTTTTACTTTGAAGTCTTCCTCATGGAATTCAACAGGAACATTTGTTATAATAGTTGCTAGCTTTTTAGAGAGAATAGCCGATTCGCGACCGTTTCTAACTTTTTCGCCCATGGCTCCTTTTATTTTGTCGGCATTTTCCAGAACATTCTCTAGCGTACCATATTCAGCCAACAATTTGGCGGCTGTTTTTTCGCCAACACCTGGAATACCTGGAATATTATCGACAGCATCGCCCATCATTCCCAGAATATCGATTACTTGACTCACTTCTTTAATATTCCATTTAGCACATACTTCTGTAGGACCTAAAATCTCTACTTCTCCGCCTTGATAACCGGGTTTGTATATTTTTATTTTATCACTAACTAATTGACCATAATCTTTATCGGGGGTTACCATATACACTTCGTAGCCTACTTTGGCGGCTTGTTGCGCCAAGGTTCCGATTAGGTCATCGGCCTCATATCCGTCTAGCTCCATAACCGGAATATTGAAGCCTTCAATAATTCTTTTAATATCGGGAAGAGCAGCAATTAAGTCCTCAGGTGCTTCTTCTCTGTTTGCTTTGTACTCGGCAAAGTCTGTGTGACGTTCGGTTGGAGCCGAAGTATCGAAGCAAACCGCCATATGAGATGGCTTTTGGTTGTTTAGTAGGTCTACCAGAGCGTTGGTAAATCCAAATTGGGCATTGGTGTTTCGTCCCTTCGAGGTTATTCTGGGATTTCTAATTAATGCATAGTATGCTCTAAAAACCAGAGCGAGGGCGTCTACTAAAAACAATTTCTTACTCATAACACTAAGTTAGGGAAAGCCTATTTTGGAAAAAAATGTTCCTCCGAAACAAGTTGTGTACTAACGTATAATTATATGCGAATAAAAAGAGCTAAATTGAAGCATGGCTAAGATTGAACTATCGGAGGCTTTTATGCAAAAACTACTCTCTGAGGAGATTGAAGAATTAGAGGTTGTGAAGGTATCGCCTTCAGCTTATGCGGTTGTATTGGCGAAGCCGTTTTTGAATATTGGAATGCATTATTCGTATCGCACCCATTTAATACTGGCAAAATCGGAGGCGGGTGGCTATGAAGGAAAATTCCCTCTTCCTCCTTTTATTACAATGGGCCTTGTAATTGGACTGGGGGCTATAGTATATGATTTAGTATTATTAGGAGGGACAGGTGTTAATTTGGCAACGATGAGCTTGGCCTTATTTTTATTAGGTACGATCGTAGCTCACGCAGCATCCGAGGCAAGAATCCAACGCTGTTTGTTGGAATAAAAAAAGCCATTCGATTCAGAACCGAAAGGCTTTTAACATTGTAATTGCTCGTCTTTACATTAACGCATTGAAGTTGCAGAACTTGCTTGCGAAGATACCGAACGAATCAGTTTGTCTCCCGCTTCTTTGTGAAAGAAGTTGATGTAAACTGCGAACGCCAGTAAGCCAAAAGCGAACAGGTTGAGAAGTTTTCTTTGATAACGGTTCATAAGAAAATGGAATGTTTTTATTTGGATTTGGATTAACTCTCTTATGAACGCTTGCTGCCTTGTTGTTATTTTGTAAAGCGATGAAAATAAGTGTTTTCACATCGAAGCATGGAAAAACCTCCCAAACTTTTATTTTAAACGTGATTTTAGTAAGGCTCAATGATCATAACTAGGAGACTAGTTTTTCGCCAATCGTTCGAGGTTAATGGTATTGGCGGTTTTATTATAGACGCGCATCCAATAGATTCCTTTTTCTAAAGAACTAACATTAAGTGGTTGAAGACCAGAAACTTGAGGAAAGTTTAACTTCAGTTTTCCGGTAAGATCAAGAATAGAAATTTCCAAGGGTTGCTCGGTACGAACGATCAAAATGTTATCTACAGGATTTGGATAGAATTTAAACTCCAGTGCTCCGTTAATGAAGGCCGGCTGGCTGATTGTTCGAGCGGTAAAGCCTGCGGCGTTATTACATTTGATCCGATAATAGCTTTTGCCGGTGATCGGCTGCTCATCCATCCAGCTAAACTTGCCCAACCCGATTTCGTTTTTTATTACTCCAATCGTCTCGAAATTCAGGTTATTACTGCTTCTTTCTACCGTAAAATATTGCAGACTAGAATCGGTGCTTTCCCAAAGAAGCAACACATTTTTATTTTCTTTAATTTGAATTGAAAAAGATGGGGCGTCAATTATCTTAAGCTTGGGGTCATTCAAATTAGGAAGTACCATCCAACCTTGAGAAAATCCGCATTCAAACAGAAGGCAAATAAGTCCGGTAAAAAGCAGCTTTTGCATAGAAATAATGGGCGTAAGGGAATCGTTTATCCACAATATTCATGCCCAATTGTGGAAAACTCAAAAAATCAGTAAAAATTATCAGTTGATTGTTAAACATTTATGAAAACAGGATTACCTTTTGCCTGTTTCGATATAAATAAGAAAACAGTTATGGCGGAGACACGTATTATAAAAAAACGTAAGAAGATAGCGCTGGTGGCGCACGATCATAAGAAGAAGGATTTGATTGAATGGGCTATTTACAATAAAACAGTATTGGCCAAACATGAATTGTTTGCAACCGGTACCACAGGTAAGCTATTGGAAGAAAAATTGGATCGTCCGGTTAAACGGATGCTTAGTGGTCCTTTGGGTGGTGATCAGCAATTGGGAGCCATGATTGCTGAAGGCGAAGTTGATGCCCTGATCTTTTTCTGGGATCCGATGGAAGCACAACCGCACGACAGCGACGTAAAAGCACTGTTGCGTTTGGCGGTAGCTTGGAACATCCCTACTGCAAGTAACAGAGCGACTGCCGATTTTTTAATGACCTCTCCCCTTATGCACGAAGATTATGAAGCCGCTATTCCCGACTACGGCTCTTACTTAAAACGCAAAGTTGATTAAGGAGAATTGACTGCTTAGTTGTAATTTTAAGCTCCTGCACTACTTAAAAATCAACTAAGCATGAGAAAAAAATTACTGCTTGCAATGGGCTTAGGCCTGTTCAGCGGACTCGCATTCAGTCAATCTCCCATTTCCGGATATCCCGGAGCAAATGCTGCACAACAACAAAAATGGGAAGCAGCTTTCGATCAAAGTTTACAAGCTTCCAATGTTGACAAACTCCTGAAGGATATGTCGGCAAAGCCTCATGCTATGGGATCTCCCGGCACAAAGGCTGTTGCAGAATATATCAACAACTACTTTTTGAGTTTGGGTATTGACTCGAAAGTGGAAGTATTGTATTCGCTTTTTAGTACGCCCAAGGAACGTGTGTTGGAATTGACCGGTCCTGTAAAATTCAAAGCTGTATTGAGTGAACCGGCTTTAAAAGAAGATGCAACCTCGAATCAAACAGCTGAGCAGCTACCAACGTATAATTGTTGGAGTGCAGATGGTGACGTGACTGCAGAATTGGTTTTTGTAAACTATGGTTTACCTGAAGACTATGAGTTTTTAAGAGAAAAAGGGATTGATGTAAAAGGCAAAATTGTAATCGCAAAATATGGTAGATCTTGGAGGGGGATTAAACCTAAAGTAGCGCAAGAACACGGTGCTATTGGTTGTTTGATCTATTCCGACCCAATGGATGATGGCTATTTTCAAGGTGATGTATATCCACAGGGTGCTTTCAAAAACGAATGGGGCGTACAAAGAGGTTCGGTTATGGACATGCCGATTTATCCCGGAGACCCATTGACTCCCGGATACGGACATTCGAAAGATGCCAAAACCTTGGATAAAAGTGAAGTCATCAATTTATTGAAGATTCCGGTATTACCCATTAGCTATCATGATGCTTTACCGCTTTTGAAACAATTGACAGGACCAGTTGTTCCGGACGCCTGGAGAGGAGCCCTTCCCATTACCTATCACGTTGGCCCGAGTGCTACCAAAGTACATTTGAAGCTAGCTTTCAACTGGGAAGTAAAGCCTGTTTACAATGTAATTGCTACGATAAAAGGAACTGAATTTCCTGATGAGTGGATCATTCGTGGAAACCACCACGATGCTTGGGTAAATGGTGCCAGCGACCCCTTGAGTGGAATGGCTGCCTTAATGGAAGAAGCCCGTGGTATTTCATTATTAATGAAACAAGGTTGGAAACCAAAACGCACGATTATCTTTTGTGGTTGGGAAGGAGAAGAACCCGGTTTATTAGGAAGTACTGAGTGGGCAGAATATCATCAAAAAGAGCTCGCAGAAAAAGCGGTTCTATATATAAATAGTGATGGAAACGGAAGAGGATTTTTGGGAGCAGCGGGCTCACATGCATTAGAACCATTTATGAATGAAGTAGCAAGAGATGTTATTGATCCGCAAACCAATGTAAGTGTATTGGAAAGAAACCGAGCTCGCGCTATTACCAATGCAAGTTCAGTAGCTGTAAAGAAAAACTTGTTGGCTAAAAAAACGATTAGCATTGGTGCATTGGGTGCTGGCTCCGATTATTCACCTTTCTTCCAACACATCGGTATTCCTTCACTGAACCTTGGGTTTGGTGGAGAAAATGAAGGAGGTGAATACCACTCTATTTACGATTCTTACGACAATTATAGAAGATTTAAAGACCCTGAATTTGCCTATGGCGTTGCGTTGGCAAAAACGGCAGGCCGTGTAACGATGCGCTTTGCAAATGCAGAAGTATTGCCTTTTGATTATGCTTCTTTACAAAAAACAATTTCAGGTTATGTAACTGAAGTGGTGGCACTTGCCGACAATTTAAGAGAGGCCACTCAAGTGGAGAATCAAATCATTAAAGAAAAGAAATACACGCTGGCTGCTGACCCCCGTGAAGTGTACAATGCTCCCTTACCTAAGGATGAAGTGCCTTATTTAGAATTTGCAAGTTTGCACAATGCAGTAGCCGCCTTGTCTCAAGCAACAACAGCCTTAAGTGCTGTTTTGCAGAAAACAGGTTTGACTGCTACGCAACAAACTGAATTGAACAAACATCTTTATTTAGCGGAGCAGAGTTTGTTATTGGAGCAAGGATTACCTAGAAGACCTTGGTACAAGCATAGCATTTATGCTCCCGGTTTTTACACAGGGTATGGAGTTAAAACCTTGCCTGGAATTCGGGAAGCCATTGAACAAAGAAGTTGGAAAGAAGCACAGGAACAAATTGTATTGGCTGCCAAAGCAATCGAAAACCTGGCAGCATACTTAACAAAAACCGCTGCTTTTATAAAATAGAATTGTTGTATGCCATTTAAACTACAGGCGCCTTATAGTCCTGCAGGGGATCAACCCACCGCTATTGCAGAACTAACGAAGGGATTAATAGAAGGGGAAAAGTATCAAACCTTACTGGGTGTAACCGGTAGTGGTAAAACATTTACCATTGCGAACGTAATTCAGAATGTACAAAAACCAACCTTGGTTTTAACTCACAATAAAACATTGGTGGCGCAATTGTACGGTGAGTTTAAGCAGTTCTTTCCGGATAATGCAGTTGGCTATTTTGTAAGTTATTATGATTACTATCAACCGGAAGCCTATATGCCGGTAAGTGATACGTATATAGAAAAAGACCTTTCTATTAATGAAGAATTGGATAAACTTCGCTTACATGCCACTTCAGAATTGTTGAGTGGTAGAAGAGATATTATTGTAGTTGCTTCTGTGAGTTGTATATACGGTATGGGAAACCCTACCGAATATGAGAACGGAATTATTCGTATAAACCAAGGCATGACTTTATCTCGTCAAGGATTTTTACATGCCTTGGTTAACTCGTTGTATTCAAGAAGTCAGGGAGAATTTGGCCGTGGCAGCTTCCGAGTAAAGGGTGACACAGTAGATATCAATTTGCCATATGTTGATTTTGGTTATCGAATAACTTTCTTTGGCGACGAGATTGAATCCATCGAAAGCTTTGATGTAAACACCGGCAAGCGCATTGGCATGATGGATACTGCAGCTATTTTCCCGGCTAACTTGTATTTAGCACCAAAAGACATGCTGCAGCAAGTTATTTATGAAATTCAAGATGAATGCGCGGCTCAAGTGGAATACTTCAAGAAAACCGGAAAATATATTGAAGCGCAACGACTCAATGAGCGTGTAAATTTCGACTTGGAAATGATTCGTGAATTAGGGTATTGTAATGGAGTTGAAAACTACTCCCGATTTTTTGATCGTCGTTCTCCGGGTACCAGACCCTTCTGTTTATTAGATTATTTTCCTAAAGACTTTTTATGTGTAATTGATGAGAGTCATCAAACCATTCCTCAAGTAAGCGGTATGTATGGAGGAGACCGGAGTAGAAAACTGGTTTTGGTTGACTATGGCTTCCGATTGCCTTCGGCCCTTGATAACCGTCCGCTTAACTTCCACGAATTTGAGTCGATGCTCAATCAAACCATTTATGTTTCTGCTACCCCAGACCACTATGAATTGGAGAAGTGCGGTGGGGTGGTAGTGGAACAAGTAGTAAGGCCAACAGGTTTATTAGACCCTCCTATTGAAATTAGACCGAGCTACAATCAAATTGATGATTTATTGGACGAAATCGATAAGCGTGTAACCAAGGGTGACCGTGTGTTGGTAACAACGCTGACCAAACGAATGGCGGAGGAAATGGACAAGTATTTGCATCGAATCAATATAAAGAGCAAGTACATTCACAGTGAAGTAGATACCTTGGATCGAGTGGAGATATTAAGACAATTGCGATTGGGTGAAATAGATGTATTGGTAGGAGTAAACTTATTAAGGGAAGGATTGGATCTACCCGAAGTTTCATTAGTGGCTATTCTGGATGCAGATAAAGAAGGATTTTTGCGAAACGAAAAGTCGTTGACGCAAACTGCGGGTAGAGCTGCCCGTAATGTGGACGGGCTGGTGATCTTTTATGCCGATAAGATGACGGAAAGTATGCAAAAGACAATTGACGAGACCGGTAGAAGAAGAGAGAAGCAAATTGCCTACAATATTGAACACAATATCACTCCTAGAACAGTAATTAAGTCAAAAGAACAAGTATTCGCACAAACATCGGTGTTGGACATCAAGGGTTTTGACCCTAACAATCCATATGCAATGGTAAGCGATCAAGAATTGGTACCGGTAGCCGCGGAAGAGCAGGTAGTTTATCAAACCATTCCTCAGGTAGAGAAGGCCATTTCTAAGATCAAAAAAGAAATGGAGAAAGCAGCCCGAGACCTTGATTTTATGGAAGCAGCACGTTTAAGAGATGAAATGTTTGCTTTACAAAAACAATTAGACACAATGAAAACCGGGTAAATGATTTTCTATTCGCTTGAAATTCAAGCGGGAAGCGGAAAGATTTTTTTTCGAGTTTGCACAATAAAAAATATTCGAACTTTTTTTGCTTGACTATTGCATTTTTGAAAAATCGCCCTTAGTTTTACCTCGGTTTTTCATAGGATATTGGATTTTAAAACGGGGCTGAATTTCCATTCGGGCCCTTTTTTATTTTATAGACTTTCGGTTCTTAAAAACATAAAAAATCCCGCTAGCAGCTTTTGGTAAGAACCAAAAGAAACTAGCGGGACTTTTCTTTAATACTTGATCTTATAAAACCAGTACACCTGCCGCAATAAACTGCAATTCTTTTTTGACTTTCGTTATTTTCTTCACTTCTTCTTCGCTCTTACCGGCATCTTGTGCATAGTCTTGTTGTTGTTTCACTGAAACTTCCTTTACAATAGCTTCGCCTTCCAATACTACTTTCTTACCAACGATGTTCTGAGGCATGAAAAAACCATAGTCTTTAAATTTTACCATCAGTGATTTTCCTTCGGTTGTTTCTACCTTCATCCAACAGCCTCTTTCTTGGCAAACCTCAAGAACTTTACCGGTGATCTTACCTTGGTATTTCTCGTCTTTTAGTTTCTTTTCCAATTCTGCAGCAGGGATGGTTTTCGTATTAGTGGTTCCGGCGCCATAGGTGACACCCGCCTCTGCAGGAGTTATCTTCTCTTGACTAAAGGCCAATAAGCCCGTAAAAGCGCTAAAAAGCAGGGATAAAACGGTTTTTTTCATAATCGCATAGTTTTAGCAAATATCAGCTGCCCGAAGCCGATTTCCAAAAAACTACCAGTTCGTGGTATTGGTAAGGCCATTAAGATGAGGTTAAATTTGTATACGACAGAAATTTCAGCCTTTTCCTTGTCCTTTTTACCATTTTTACTCATGTGAGACGCCCTGTTGAGTCGCATCGGCAGGGCTTTCTTATTGCCTCCCCAAAAAAATTAGTTGTATTTTACTAAATTTATTAGTGTGAATAAGAATATTTCCCCTACCTTTGGTTTACAATAAATTTGAAAAATAAACTTACTACTATGTCTAACAGTGAAAAACTCAAAGCGCTCAAACTTACAATAGATAAGATTGAAAAGGATTTCGGAAAAGGAAGTGTGATGATGATGAATGAGAAGGGAGAAAGCCAAATGGAAATCGTTTCTACAGGTTCAATTGGATTGGATGCGGCCCTTGGTATTGGCGGATTTCCTAAAGGCAGAATCATTGAAATTTATGGTCCAGAATCTTCTGGTAAAACTACCATTGCTACGCACGTAATTGCAGAAGCTCAAAAGAAAGGTGGAATGTGTGCCATTATCGATGCGGAACATGCTTTTGATAGTGCTTACGCTCAAAGATTGGGTGTAGATGTAGACAATCTTCTGATTTCTCAACCAGATTATGGTGAGCAAGCATTGGAAATCGCTGATCGCTTGATTCTTTCAGGAGCGTTGGATGTAGTAGTGATCGACTCAGTAGCCGCCCTCGTACCAAAAGGTGAATTGGAAGGCGAAATGGGTGATAGCAAAATGGGTCTTCAAGCTCGATTGATGAGCCAGGCTTTGCGTAAGCTTACAGCTACTATCAGCAAAACAAACACCATTTGTATTTTCATCAACCAACTTCGTGAGAAAATTGGAGTGATGTTCGGAAACCCCGAAACAACAACCGGTGGTAACGCTTTGAAATTCTATGCATCTGTTCGTTTGGATATTCGCAGAATGGCGCAAATTAAAGATGGTGACGAAGCAGTTGGTAACAGAGTAAAAGTAAAAGTGGTGAAAAACAAAGTAGCTCCTCCATTCCGCGCAGCTGAATTTGACATCGTATTCGGAGAAGGCATCTCTAAAACAGGTGAGATCATCGATATGGGTGTTGAATTGGGTATCGTAAACAAAAGCGGTAGCTGGTTCAGCTACAATACCGATAAACTCGGTCAAGGTAGAGAAGCTGTAAAACAATTGTTGCGCGACAATCCTGAACTCGCAACAGAAATTGAAACAAAAATTCGCGAAAAGCTCAAAGAAATGCAAGCCGCGTAAAAATAGTACTGACGTTGTCAGTTGTAAATCGGTAATTTTTGATGGGTTAGTAAGTAAGAAGCGACGGTTCTCCGCCGCTTCTCTGTTTTATATCATCTGGTAATTCTAAAAGCATACAACGAAAACCCATTATTATTCCGATCGTGTGTTCCTTAACCGGCAAGTGGAATGCGGTGTGTTCCTATCCATACTGCGGTACGTTCTTTGCGATCGATCTTTTCATTGGATACAATGTAAGAACGATGTACCCGACTAAAATTGAATGGCTCTAATAAATCTACTGCTTCTTGCATGCTCATTCGCGACAATATTTTGTCGTTGTCGAGCACAAACTGTACATAGTTTCCGGCACTTTGAACGTACAAGATATCGCTGATCTGTAGTTTTATTTGCTCGTAACCACTTTTAATAAAAACCGATTGGCTGCTTCTGCCTTCTAACCATTGGTATCTTTCTTTTGCTTTTGTACAAGCTTCTCTAAAACGATCTCTCGAAAAGGGTTTGAGCAAATAGTCAACAGCATTAATTTCAAATCCTTTTACCGCATGTTCTGAATAAGCGGTAGTAAGAATGATCAATGGAATTTTTTTGAGCAATGACAAAAACTCAAAGCCGGAAATATCCGGCATTTTGATGTCTAGAAACAATAGATCGATTTCTTCTGAACGCAGGTATTCTAAAGCTTTCGAGGGCTGCGTAAATTGGGCTTTAAATTCTACAAAAGGAATGTCTTCTGCCATCGATTTTATGATCGATAATGCCATTGACTCATCATCAAGTGCTACCGTTCTAAGTGCTTTCATTTTTTCAAAATTAATGGATCTAATTGCTCATACAATTTTTCCTTTTCTGATGGGCGTGCTGCATTTGGAAACAGGATATTTCCCAGGGGATCAATAATTACATAGGTTGGATAAAGATTCGTTTTGCCTCCGGCTGCCTCAATTGGTTTCCAAAAATCTTCCATTGCCCTGCGGTTAAATCTATAATGATCGCCTTCCATGCCATTGTATCGAACAAAATTCTTCCAAAATTGATCCTTGTCTTCTTCATCTAGATCTAAGTAAACAAACTTTAGATCGGTTCCCTTATACCGCTCTTTGATTTTTTTCGCATAAGGAAATTCCATTCTGCATGGTCCGCACCAAGTACCCCAGAAATCCAGATAAACATAAGAGCCACGGTATTTTTCTAAGAGGCTTGCAAATGACTTAGTGCTAGAATCCGATATAAAATGAATATTAAGATTTGTCTCGCTGCTTTTTAAAGTCATTTCAATCGACCGATTCAAAGATTTTAAATATTCGAGGTAACTAGACTGAGGATAGGATTTTTGAAAAACATCAGATAGATATGCAACCGAGTGATTCCAGTGGTCATTGTAGGCATCAATGATCTTATTAAAGAGTATTTTCTCTGCTACATTTGGCTTAAAATGCTTTTTCGAATAGAGCCAATCAACGATATATCTTTCGCCATATTTGTTAATTAAACTAGTGATAGAATCAAAAGAGAGTCCCAGAGTATCGCTGATTCTTTTTTTCATGGCTTCGGGATCTTTTTTCCTTCCGATAGCAATGCTGTTAATGGAGTACTGAATTCTAAAATCTGTAATCATTCCTCCATATACACTATTCGACAAGGTTTCGGCTGATGGTATGGGCAGCCACTTCATAACATTTAGCAAGAAGCTATCAGTTGCAGGGTTACTACTATTTCTTAGGTCGATTCTTCCTAAATCATATAAGTAGCATTGCGCAAGATATTCAACTTCCATACTGAGCATTGCTTTATAAACGGGTTTTACTTTAGTTTTCTGAATCAATGCTTTTTTTACTTCCACTTCTTTTATTTGAACTTCCAGCACTTGATCAAGTAGTTCCTTGTAACCCAAATTCCGATAAATGTTTTCTGTTCCATGAAGTTTTTGGTAAAATGGGATCGAATCAAATCCTAGTTTTTGTAATAGCTCGTTGGCTGATTTTAGTGAACCCGAGAATTGAAGTGTAGGGCCAATTTTGATATCCAGTTTTTCGTTTGGGGCGATCATGATCCTGAATTCTCTTCCTTCCGATTTTAGCAGCGCAAAATGAGCTCTTTCAATTGGAATGGAATAATGCTTTGGTTTTGAAATAACTGTTCCGAGTTCAATTGCAGGAATCGAATAGTTTCGATCTGCAATAAGAGGGATTAACTGATAAGCAGAGCTGTCGTTAGATTCAAGCGTCAATGAAAAGTTTTGACAATAAGATCCTAGTCCCGCTCCTAGCAGGATTGATAATAATACAAATTTCATGGCTATACTGTTTTTATCAGCAATCGAACAATGAATTGCTGGTTAATGGAGTGAATGATCAATTCATGTTGTTTGGGGTAGAGTAGTTCCAAACGCTCTCGCACATTGTTGATTCCAATTCCGTGGCTATTTTTTTCCGGATCACTGTGGCTTTTTTCTAAAATTGGATTTGTGACTTCTACGTAAACTGAATCGGCTGTAGTATGAATGGAGATTTTGATATATACCTCTTGCTCCAAACTAAGTCCGTGCTTAAATGCATTTTCTATAAATGGAACGATGAGCATGGGGCTAATTTGCTGGTGTAAATGCTCCGCTGAAATGTCCAATTCAATTTTGATCAAGGGATTCCCTTCCCAGCGCTTTTTTTCGAAGTTCACGTAGGATTTAATAAAGTCCACTTCGTCTTTGAGCAGAATATACTTATTGCGTTGCTGATCTAGAAGATAACGCATCATATTGCTCAAATTCAACAAGCCTTCACCAGTTAAAGGAGCGTTTTCTTGTATAGACGCGCCGTATAAATTATTTAATGCATTGAAAAGAAAGTGTGGGTTTACTTGTGCTTGTAAGTATTGTAAACTGGCGGTGGTGGTGGATAGACTTTCTTTTAAGTCTAAAATTTCAGATAGTTGTTTTTTGTAGAACTGGTAAGCAACCAATGAAACCAGCGGGCTTGCAACTACCAAAAACAACCACAATAAGCTAATTACAGGTCCGGCCAGATGACTGTCAATAGCAACAAAGGGAATACCAACGAATATGGTTAAAGCTGTTGGTAAAATAAGCTGTCGAAGCAACTTCTTCCAGAATCCGAGGTTTTTTGATGCTTCAAAGCGAGGGAACAAATAGAAAGTATTAAAATAAACGCAAATGATTAAAGGGGCTAAGAAGCAAACAAAAAAGATGGCGGCACCGTCGGACCTAAGAACTCCAAGTGAAGCGAAAAAGAAAAAGATACCTAAATAAGCGTAAAGTCCAAGAACAATTCTATTCAATAAAACTATCTTAAAATCTTTTTGGTGATCAGCCAAGAGAATCGCTCGAATTACAATTTCACGAACACTATAGTATAC
>DGDD01000040.1:722-11417 GCA_002385265.1 Chitinophagaceae bacterium UBA3961 | reverse complement strand
CTTGGCAGTGGCTTTGGTTTCTATCACCAATAATTCCACTTCGTTTCCTTCCGGGTCTGTATAAATGCCTAACCGCTTAAAACGATTGATATGCTCCCGGAAGGACTCATAGATATAATTACCTTGAGCCCAGTCTCTTTCCTTTTGAACATCGTAATCGTTCAGCAGATTGCGTATGAACAATGTATATTGCTCTAAATCAAACCTTGCATTGAAGGTTTTTTGTATTAATTCAGTTGCAGCTTTTTTTTCCATTATGCTTTAGTCAAATAACCTGATAAAATAACTTCTCTTTTTATGCTGTTTCTGCCGTTTTGAGATTCTTCTACAGCAATGCTTCTTATGTATTTGCGAAGTATGGCAAACATTTCCAATGGGTCAATAGTCAATTCAAACTCCTTTTTTATTGCCTGTGCTGTTTTTTTTGCAATTGTACCCTGGTTAATCATTTGCCGGATGCCATTAATAAATTCCTCATCGCTATCAGTAAACAGCTTACAATTTTTAAATGTTTTATCTTTCAGTCTTGTTTCAATATACTTCAGATTCGACCGCCCTCCTGAAGATTCGTCTTCGTCTGAAATAGTAGAGTCTAATTGAAACTTTGCTCTGTTAACTTCCAGCAGGCTAAAATACTGTTGCGATGGCATTTTAATTCTTTCTGTACCTGGCTTACACTCCAGTAGTTTGGCGGCATCAAAGAAAGTTACTTCGGTGGACTGACTACCTGAATTTTGATAGAACTTTTTCAGCTTACCCAAACGGAAGAAAGTAACTAACTGTGTGCCCTCCACTTTATTTGTTTCAAAACCAGAACGGGCTTTTTTGGGCAGCATTTTAAGTCGTTCAAATAAATCAGGATCATTATCTCTGATTTTACGCATCATCTCCAGGTACTTCAGTTCGGAATCACCTTCTTCTTCCTCACCGGTGTAAGCCTTTTTGTTGTTTAATGTATCAAATAATTCCTGGCTTCCAATTTCTTCACCATCTGATAGATATTTTGCGTCTTCACCTAGAATATCATGGAACATCTGGATTTTATTGGTAATATTTAGCTCTAATCCTAAATGTTCATCTGAGTGGGAGGTAGGAAAGAAATTATAGATAAAAATATCGGGGTGCTGTGTTCCTAAACGATTAACACGACCTGCTCTTTGTAATACACGGGTTGGATTCCAGGGCAAGTCGTAATTGATTAAAATATTGGAGCGATGAAGGTTGATCCCCTCTGCTAAAATGTCGGTTGTAATTAATATACGCAAATCATCCGACTGTTCTTTCTGGTTAGGGTCGAAGTTCTCTTTTATAAGGTCACGGGATATATTATGCTTTGATGTTAGCCTTTTGTCTGTATGTCGGCCTCCTTTGCTTGAATAAAAAATTACCTCATTCGGAAACTCATCTATTAAACGTTCATAGATGTAATCACCGGTTTCTTTTGATTCGGTAAATACAACGAGTTTATTCTTCTTTAAATTCTTATTTGTTTTGAGGTCTTTAATGAATTGGTCAATTTTGGGGTCTTCATGCACATATCTCCAAATTTCTTTTACCTTTTTGAGTATTTCTAAATCATGTTCAAGGTCTTCAATAAAAGTTCTACCATTATATTTCCCAAAGTCTTTTGATTCATATTTCTGAGCCTTGTCTTCGTCAACTAACTTTTCAAGCTTTTCAATATCATCGTTGTCAAGTAAATCATAAACATTTACTTTTTTACTGATATAAACAGTCCCCTTGTTGTACATTTCAATGAACTTTTCATAAGATTCAATGAACCTGCCTACGCTTTTTCTAAAGGCATGAAAACTACTTTCAAGCCGTTTTACTAAGACCCCTTTCATGAAGCCACCAACATTTCGCTGCTGTTGCCTTTCAAATTCAGATATGCCCTTATTGCCTGCATAGTACAATATGGGAATATACCTCGCATACTTAAAATCATGGAGCAATTGAATGGTTTGCGTAAAGGCTATTTCCGTCTTGCCCTTAAAATAGTATACGATTTTTTGAGGATCATTCATCTCAGGAAAAACAATACCCTGATTCTTGATATCATCTTTGAAATATTTTATTACATCTTTCCTTGTTCGACGAACCATCACATGTTTGAGAACCTTTTCTTTAATTTCATTTGACACCTCTTTTATGGCTTGTTTATATGCTATTTCTTCATCCTTAATGCGATAAGTAGTTCCATCCGCATTTTTGTAAACCTTAGGTTTGTGCTCGTCTAGTTTTTTACGGAGTTTATTAAAGAAGTTAACAAGATTTGGGACGCCAGGAATTGTTGAGTTTTTGGGAACCTGAAATAATTTAAGCTGGGAAAATATATCATCAATTGTATTGTTTAAAGGAGTGGCAGTAACCAATATCACCTTCTTGCCTCTGCAGATATCCAGCAAATCGGCATACGATTGAGTATTTTCATTACGGAACCGGTGAGCTTCGTCTACTACTATATAATCATATTTGCCAATTCCTTTCCGGATGATGTGCTCTAATTTTCCTAAGGATTCAACAACTGCGGGAACTCTAAATTCAAGAAGGCTTTCTTTCCAATACTCCTGTAACACAGGTGGGCATACAACCAGTATTCTGCCTCTGATTTGTTGCAGTAGTTGCGCAGTAATAAATGTTTTTCCTAAACCAACAACATCTGCCAGGAATACGCCGTTGAATTCCTCAAGCTTCTTTAAAGCCTGAATTACGGCCTGTTCCTGATAATCCAATTTCTTGAATCCATCTGGCAAGAACGATTCAAACTTATCTTGCAGGTTAATATCTTCTTGCAGATACTCATAAATCAGTTTCAGATATAGCTCATAAGGCTGGATAGAGTTATTCAGCCATGTTTTGGTTTGAACAGAATCAACAAATTCTTCGGATATATCAATTGAGTCTTTCCATAACATTTCAAATTGGTGAAGTGCAAACTCAACATCTCTTCTGTCTTTTAAGTGTACATTAAACTCTCTGTTTGCAACGAGGCCAGATAAAGAGAAATTGCTAGAACCCGTAATTACAGAACCATATT
Organism: Chitinophagaceae bacterium UBA3961; assembly: GCA_002385265.1. GTDB lineage: Bacteria > Bacteroidota > Bacteroidia > Chitinophagales > Chitinophagaceae > Endoryza > Endoryza foliicola. The sequence goes on along the minus strand of DGDD01000040.1, from coordinate 8,377 downwards.
GTATATGGCTGATATTGTTTTTATATCTGCTTATATATACTTTGGCATGAATATTTTTGGAAGGATATGCTTTAATCTCCAGTTTTTTCCCATTGCCCCTCTGCTTTTTATCAGCTCCCGGGTTTTCACAATCCGCTTTTAAAAACTCAATAAATTTCCTTAATCCAATTTCCAGCCTTTCATCAATTTCTTTTGAGTTTTCTATTTCGTTAATCAGATTTTTTTGAAACTCTTTTTTTGCGTTGTGGTGGGACTCAAAATCTAAGGTAGTTTGCGTTTGATATTCGTTGATTGTTTTATAAGCTTCTTCATCTATGCCCAAACCAACTAGTATTCTTATCTTATCTATCGGTTCAATTGCTTCTGATAATTGATAAAATCCACTGGAGCGGAAATAGCCGACTAACACATCAAAGAATTGTGTATCTCTAAGTGTAGTTTTAAATCTATCTAATAAGGTTTGCCCCGGCTCGTTTGTAAAAAAAGTCAGGTCGGTATGTATCATATTATTTTCTGACATCGCTATTTGTTTCTTCTTATATTAATAATCTCATCTTCAAATCTTGGTTAATATAGACTCTCTTACGTATTCATAGGCCCTTGTATTATCATACTCTATCCCTGGCCTCAATATCACATGAATATCATTAGTAAAATCTTTGTCTTTTATTTTTTCATCCGTATTTGCAATAAACATTTTCTGAGTCGGCGGATTCGCCACATCAAAGCTCATATACTCTCTATAGCACTTTAGTAATTTCACTGTATTCGCCTCATTGTTCTGGTAAGCATGGTATAAGTCAAATAAATCCCTGCCTTTACGCCGCTGGTATAAAGCTCTTAGTTTTGTACCCAGTAACTCTTCCAATTCATAGGTAGGGATGTCCGCTTCGCCACTGTACCAGCCATTTCTCATTTGTAATGGTATAGACTTAACTCCCAATACTGTAAAATGCTCCCTTGTATTGATCTCTATTTTTAGTTTCATTTTTATTACAGGGGCAATTTCAGATTCAAAGGGATATACGATCGTGTTATTATGTTCACTTTGTTCCACTTTGCGCTTAGTACCTAAAAATGCAAGTCTTTCTCTCAACTGAACCAATAGTGGTTTTATAGGGCCCGGCTTTATTTGCACCAGGTCAATATCTTCGGAATATCTTGCCTGCGGGCGAAGATAAAATTTGTGTAAAGCAGTACCTCCCCTGAAGGCCAGATGTTCTCTCAACAAGTCGTCCGAGAAAATTTCAATCAGAGACCTTTCAATAAGTAAGTCCTGTTCCACCTGCGCATTTTCCGGCCAGGGAGCCTGTTCTTTCCACTCCTCTATGTATCTTCTGGGTATCATATATCAGCTTCAATCACGGTGTTTTGAAATACCTTCCATTTGTTATTAAATCGCCCTTCTTTTGTTTTGCTATTACTGAGAGCTACCGGAAAGGTTTTCTTGTTTTTTAGTGCTCTTTCCAGGGCAGCAGCTAACTTCTCATTTTTTAGAATGTCATCCATAATAAATCCCAATCGCTGAATTGCAGCCACCTGTGGAAATTCTGTTGCCGCCTTTTGCAATTGCGATGCTTTTATTTCTTCGATTAACTCTGTAAGTATGGTTACAATGTTACTCACTGAAATTGTACCGGTATAATAGAAAAGATCCAATGCAGTCAGCTCAGCAGATGACACATTGATATATCCAGCCTCGGTTTTCTTTTTAACAATGAATTCATCTGCCCAATCTTTTTTCACCATGAAATTAATCTTCAAATTTTTGTTTTTTATAGGCCGCAATGCTGGTTTCTGTGTAATTACAAAGGTCTCCATTGGTTGCTGGTGAGCGGCTCCATGAAGGGCAGCAGCGGAAAGAAGTCCTATATAATAGCGTTTATGAAGATGTGCCATCATATCATCTATAAATAAATTTGCCGGCAGCATACCTCTGTTTAGATATTCAGGAGTGAGGATAGCATAAAAGCCTTTTCTAACTTGTACAATTTTGGATTTTGACTTGGCCCGGAACAAAGACTGATTAGCGGCTTTATCAGATAATTGTAGTGTTGTTTTCAATTCTTCTAACCCAAAGCAATATCTTCCTTTCGATCTTACAGCAGAAAGAAAGCTATCGAGGTTGTGGGTTATGGCAGTATGTTTTTGCATTTGCGAATTACTACTAATTTAGTAGTTTTTTGCGAACTTAAACTAATATTCCCAAGAATTCAAATGTATCGTTTGCGAATTACTACATATTTGGTAGTGTTTGGCAAACGAGATGTTGCGTTTCCAATTGCTCCGCATTGTTTTGAATGCCTCCCTAATAGCTCCATAATCACTCCCTGATGGTTCCGTAATAGCATGCTCTTCATTGATGTTTAATGGTAAATTGAAGTAAAACATATAAGCCTCTAAATTGGCACGAATCGGAATTCTTCAGAACAAAGTGGAAATGTTTTGCCGGAACCTACCCAAATCTACCCAAACCATGAAACAGGTTTTTAGCCCCGTAATAGGTTTGTGTTCTAAAACAAAATATATGCGAACCGTAAAAATCAGGGAGTTTGAAATTCCCGTAAGTGCAATGCCCGAAGTGGCAAACATTCTGAATGAAAGTGAACTGGCAAACAGTATCACTGGTACCGATGATGACCAGGAAATCATATTCGTGGAAGTGAGCTACGATAAAGATGATGAGGATGAACGCTCAGCCATCCATGCGATTGATGATGTAATTGCGGATCATGAAGATGACGAGGATGATTCAGACGATCAGGGGGAGGAGAATTAACTCCCCTTACAATTAATTACAATCAAAATAATAAAATGAGTAAACAACGACAATCCTTGAAAGGCTCCAAAGGGCCAGACATAATTAGCTTCAATACAAGTAAAAAAATTCTGAATAATAATGGTAATCAGTACACCGATGAGGAGATTTATAAAATCAGAGAGTATCTCTATCAATTAGTGGAAATACAATGCAGACATTTTGAACAATGGCGGCAAGAGCAAAATAGACAGTCTGTGAATAGTGTTTCCGAAAAAACTGATCCGGCATAAGAGGACATCAGAAACTCAAACTAACAACTTCTTGCAATTTCTTTCAATAACTGTTACAAACTTGCTCAAACTGGAAAGTGAGTGTTTGGGCTGTAATAGGTTTGTGTTTTAAAATTCAATTATATGCGAACCGTAAAAATCAGGGAATTTGAAATTCCCGTAAGTGCCATGCCTGAAGTGGCGGAGATCCTGGAGGACAGTGAACTGGATAACAGCATCACTGGAACCGATGAAGACCATGAAGTCATTGTAGTGGAAGTGAGTTACGACAAAGATGATGAGGATGAGCGTGCAGCTATCCATGCCATTGATGACGTAATTGCCGATCATGAAGATGATGATGACGAAGACGATGAGGAGGAGGAAAGGGAGGAGCATTAACTCCTCCCTTTTAAAATTTATTAAATTGATTATCAATATATTGTGTAATTTAGTATCATTGAATGATGAACAAAAAGCAAGTGAAAACAACTGCGAGAAAAATGGCTGTTGCTGATGAAAGGAAGATGCTTAGCATAGATGAAATAAAACATGAATTTGAGCAGGAAGGAGAAACGTTTACCGATGCAGAATTGGAAAAAATCAGGGACTATCTGTACCTGCTTGTACAAATCAGTTATGAGCACTACCAACGAAATAAAAGGCTCAAGGAGCAAGAAGCCAATAATAAAATAATCAATCTCAAAAATTATCAAGATGATGAATCAACAAAAAGCCATTCTATACATCCGTGTGAGTACGGACGAACAGGCTGAGAAAGGATATAGCCTGAAACATCAGGAAGAAAGATTAAGGCAGTATTGCCAGCATCAGCAGATAGAAGTGATCGCAGTTTATAAAGAAGATCATTCTGCCAAAACATTTGAGAGGCCAGAGTTTAATAAACTTCTGGCCTTTTTGAAAAAAAATAAAGGGTGTGCAGACTTCCTACTGTTTTTAAAATGGGATCGTTTCAGTCGCAATGCAGGTGATGCGTATGCAATGATCAACCAGTTAAATAAATTGGGCGTAGAGCCGCAGGGAATAGAACAACCCCTCGATTTGAATGTGCCAGAAAACAAAATCATGCTGGCCTTTTACCTGGCGGCTCCTGAAGTAGAGAATGACAGGCGTTCCTTAAATACCATTGCGGGTATGCGCCGGGCTATGAAAGAAGGCAGGCATGTTACTCTGGCACCAAGAGGTTATCGTAATGCAAGAAATGAATTCAATAAACCTATTATTGAACCGAGTAAGGATGCCGTGCATGTTGAATGGTCTTTTAAAGAAGTGGCGAAGGGTGTTGATACCGTTCTGGGTGTTTGGAAAGATGCCAGAAAACGAGGTTTTGAAATCAGCAAAAACCAGTTTTGGAATATGCTGCGTAATCCGATTTATTGCGGTAAGATTTTTATTCCTGCTTACAAAGATGAACCGGCATGTACTATTGAAGCGTCGCATGAACCGATTATAAGCGAGGACCTTTTTGATGATGTTCAGGCTGTGCTTAGTGGTAAGAAAAGAAAATTCCCTTCAAGAAATACCTTGAAAGCAGAATTGCCACTTCGTGGATTTTTGGAATGTAGAAAGTGTGGCGGCAGATTAACCGGAAGTGCCTCGAAAGGAAATGGTGGCCGATACTTTTATTATCACTGTTCAGGTGGATGCGATGAGCGAATTAAAGCAGAAACTGCCAATGATGCTTTGGTCAAAGAATTTGAAAAAATTTCCAATAGTAAAGGAGGTATTCGGGCATTTAAAAAGATATTACACGACTATGCACTCAAACAAAACAAAAATCAATCGACTTCTAAAGAGTTGCTTAATGCAGAGATTGAAAAGAATCAACAGCGGATTCAAAATGCCCAGCAGATGATGGTGGATGGAGAATTGCCCTTATCAGAGTATAAGGAGATCAGAAGTCGCTTTGAAAAAGTGATTGCTGATTTAAACAGGAAGAAGAGTGAATTAGCCTCAACAGACTCCAACCTGAAAGAATACGCTGAGTTTTGTTCCGGTATCATTGAAAATCTCCCGCAATATTATACTGATGCGGATTTGATAGCGAAACAACAGATCATTGGTTCGATGTGCCCGGAAAAATTAGTTTTTGAAAATAATTCTTTTCGAACCAAGCGGGTAAATGAAGTGGTATTGCTGATAGCCAATACAGATAAGGATTGCAACGGCTCTAAAAAGAAATTGGCTCCCATTTTTGGGAGCCAATCCTATCAGGTGCCCAGGACTGGATTCGAACCAGCACATCCTTTCGAACGCTGCGACCTGAACACAGTGCGTCTACCAATTTCGCCACCTGGGCATTCAGGGCGGCAAATATAAAACGTTTTACCGATTTTTCAACCACTTATTACCCAAAGCCCAAAGCCTAAAGCCTAAGGCCTAACGCCTAACACCTAACACCTAAAGCCTATTTCTTCCTCCCCAACATCAACACCCCCACAATCACCAACACCGTTCCCAATACCTGCATCACCGTAATCGGTTCATTTAAAATAAAATGCGCTTGCAAAATGGTGCTCACAGGACCAATACTCGATATGATCGCCACATTGTTACTCCCAATTCGCTTCATCGCCCCCGATATCATAAACGAGGGAAGCACCGTAGCCACTACCGACAATAACACCCCATAGATCCAATACCGCTCGTTCCACAGAACCGCTTGCTGACCCGGATGCGATACAAAAAAATGAAGCAGTACTCCAAAAGAGGCCGCCAACATTGCATACGCCGTAAAAGCCGTAGCCCCCACTTTTGGAATGATTTTACCACTGCCAGCTATATAGATAGCATAGGTAATGGCACAAAGAAAGATCAACACCGAACCCAATATGAAATTGGGTGTTACATCTACCACCGCTACTTCTCCCGCATAAGCCACAAACAATCCCAAATACGTAATAGCAATCGCCATTACTTGCAGGCGTTCCATCTTGTGTTTGAGAAACCAATGATTGATGAACAATACAAAAGTGGGGTAGAGGAAGAGAATCAATCGCTCCAGTCCGGCAGAAACAAACTGCAACCCCACAAAATCCAAATAGCTGCTTACATAATATCCCATGCAACCCAATCCCAACACGGCTATCCATTCTCTGCCTTTTAACTGCGGCATGCGCTCTTTTCTGTAGAGCCAAAACAACACGGCTGCATACATCGGAACTGCATAAAACATACGCAAGGCCAACAGGCTAACGGCATCCAGCTTTACATCGCCAAATGCATATTTAACCATGATGGCCTTGGTAGAGAAAAAAAGTGATCCAACAAATGCCAGTAAAAAACCGGCAAACGTAATGGTATGTTTCGTACTCAAATAATCCGCTCCTTCTTACACGCTCACATTGAAATCACGTAGAGCGTCGTTTAAGCTTGTTTTTAAATCGGTACTCGGTTTGCGTTTGCCAATGATTAGCGCACATCCAACACCGTAAGTTCCGGCAGGGAATTCTTTATTATAGGTTCCGGGAATTACCACGCTTCTTGCAGGCACGCGACCTTTCATTTCTACCGGCTCAGGTCCGCTTACATCAATAATCTTGGTCGATTGTGTTAACACTACATTCGCCCCTAAAACAGCTTCTTTCTCCACAATAACCCCTTCTACTACAATACAACGACTTCCAATAAAGCATCCGTCTTCAATAATAACAGGACTCGCTTGCAATGGTTCAAGTACTCCGCCAATTCCTACGCCACCACTTAAGTGAACTCCTTTTCCTATTTGAGCACAGCTGCCCACAGTAGCCCAAGTATCAACCATCGTGCCTTCGTCAACAAACGCACCAATGTTTACATAGCTCGGCATCAATACCACATTCTTCGCTAAATAAGCTCCATAACGCGCTACGGCATGAGGAACCGCACGAACACCCATGCTCGCATAATCCTTCTTCAATAACATTTTATCATAAAACTCAAATGGGGCCAATTCATAGGTCTTCATTTGCTGAATCCCGAAATACATCAAAATCGCTTGCTTTACCCACTCATTCACTTGCCAGCCATTTTCTGTTGGCTCAGCCGTTCTTAAACGACCCTTGTCCACTTCTTCAATTACCGCACGAACAGCATCGCTGTATTGACTATCTTTTAATAATTCCCGGTTCGACCAGGCCGCTAAAATCAGTTCTTTTAAGTCCATTTTTTTCAAAAATTTCAGCGAATTTACGCCATTCAGCCGACTTTACGATGTTTCAGAAAGCAGGCCTCGGTTGGAAGGAATTGGTTTGGTACGGGAAGAGAGTTGTAAGTTGTAAGTTTTTGAGTTTTGCGCAACTGCGCTGCTTTATACATTCACCGCAAAGATCGCGAAGACCGCAAAGAAGTCGCAAAGAATGGTCTTTTGGATTCATCCTCTTTTCCATCTTCCCGACTCTCGATCTTTTTCTTTCACCGCGGCGGTCCTTCGACTGAACCTTCGGTTCGCTCAGGAACCTCGCAGCGTGCGCAGCGGTAACGCAGCGTTTACAGGCTCTCTGTATTTCCTCCCTCCTCGTCTCCTCTCATCCTCCCTCCTGTATTCCGGCTGTTCAATTATTAATTATTACTTATTAATTATTAATTACTCCCGGCTGTTTCAATTCTTACTTCTTAATTATTAA
>DGDD01000040.1:0-398 GCA_002385265.1 Chitinophagaceae bacterium UBA3961 | reverse complement strand
TTATTAATTAACTTCCCCCATGCTCGCCATTCGCCCAATAACCCCTAAACTTCTTAAAACATACATTTACCTTCCCAATAAACTGTATGCCAACGATCCATTGTTCGTTCCACCCATTTATGCTGATGAATTCAAGTTTCACAATCCCAAACACAACGAAGCTCTTCAATACTGCATCACACAAAAATGGTTGATTTTTAAAGAGGATGTGCCGGTTGGTCGAATTATGGGAATCATCCATCCGCCATACAATAAACAACATGGACTGAAAGAAGCCCGCTTTTATCAACTTGATTGTATCAACGATCTTGAAGTGATGAAGGCACTTTTGAATGAAGTCATCACCTGGGCAAAATCACATGGCATGACTTCAATAATTGGTCCCTATGGCTTTTCTG
>DGDD01000001.1 GCA_002385265.1 Chitinophagaceae bacterium UBA3961 | reverse complement strand
TGGAGAAAATGGGTATCCCTCCTGCAGGATACAAAGAATATCCCGGAGGTCATTTTCTTTCGTACGATCTAAAAACTGCAAAATTCGAAGATTTAGGCTTGGCTCCGAGGAAAGAAGGAATTCTTACCATGAGTATGGATACCGCTAGGGGTATGATGTATGCTATTACGTGGCCTACAGGTTATTTTATTACTTGCGACGTAAAGAGCAAAATAGTTCGTGAAATTGAGCCTGTTTCAGGTGAAGGGGAAGATGGGAGAGGCGCTGCATTCAGAACGCTCTGTAGAGCAATTGCCATTGATCCTACTACCGGTAATGCTTACATGACGAATTCGGAGGGTGCGATCTTAAAGTACACTCCGGGAGCATCACGTTTAGTAAGAATAGATGAAGACATGAAGAAAGATTACTTTGGCCTATACGATCCATCGTCACCGGGGCATATGGGTTACAATTGGCGCCAGATTGTTTGGAGCCCTGTAGCAAAAGCCTTTTTCGGAGTACACGGAAACTCCGGTTATTTGTTCAAGTTTGATCCCAAAGATGAACGCATCACCGTACTAGATCGAATCACTTCTCAGCCTTCCAAAGAAACGGGAATGTTCGACCAGTTCAGCTACGGATATCTGGGCTTTATTTTCGGACCCGATAATAAAACACTGCACTACCTAACCGGTGGGCCGGTAATTGTGAATGGTAAGCGTGTAAAAGGAAAAGACAAAACCGCCATGGGTGAAGCGAAAGGGCTGGAAGATTTACATTTGGTAACCTACAATGTGATGACCCATCATTACGTAGACAATGGAGCTATTTTTTATTCCAATGGAGATCGTCCCCTTTATGTTAACTCCATAGCGGTAGGGAAAGATGGTACAATTTATACTTTGGCAAGAATAACTGAAAATGGACATACTCGTACCGATTTGGTCAGCATCGCTTCTCCTTTAAAAAAATAAATCGACTGAAATGACTCAGTTTCGTAGACTATTTTGTGTTTTATTTTTTGCACTCTTGCTACAATCGGCAGTAGCAAATGCCGGATTGAAGGCAGGCGTTGCAAAAGTGGACATTACTCCGCAAGTGCCGGCATGGATCAATGGCTATGCCAGTCGTACATCACCGGCAACGGGCGTTTTACAGCCCATTTGGGCGAAAGCGCTGGTGATTGAAGAAAGTAACGATGCAAGAATCATTATTGTAACAGTTGATATTCTCGGATTGTCGAAAGAAATTGTTCAGGACGTATTCTCAGCGGCCCAGAAAAAATATGGAATTCGACGTTCACAGTTATTGCTTAATTCTTCGCATACGCATTCGGCACCCATTGTTTGGCCTTGTGTTGATGCTATTTATGATTTTGGGTTGGAAGACCAAGCCAAAATTGCATCGTATGATCAAGAGCTGACTCAGAAAATAGTGTCGGTAATTGATGCAGCCATGAAAGATCTAAGTGAAGTGCAGTTGTTTAGTGGACATGGTTCAGCTGATTTTGCTATTAATAGAAGAAAAGAATTCAACCCAAACGGCCCGGTAGATCATGATGTTCCGGTTTTAAAGGTGATGGATCGAAAAGGATTGATGAAAGCTGTACTTTTTGGGTATGCATGCCACAATACAACATTGGTAGACGATAATTTTCGGATAAACGGTGATTATGCAGGCTTTGCACAGGCAAAACTAGAAAAAGACAACCCCGGTACTACTGCTCTTTTTTTGATGGGTTGCGGGGGGGATCAAAATCCATCGCCACGCGGGAAAGTGGAATATGTGAATCAGCATGGTACTACACTAGCAACAGCAGTCCAAAAAGTGCTGACAACAACATTAAAGAAAGTAGAAGCTCCCATAAGGACTGATTTTAATCCCGTGTATCTCGCCTTTCAAAATTTTGATTTGGCTTCGTACCAGAAAGATATCAAAGGAAGCAATCCTTTTCTACAACGTCGTGCTAAGTTGATGTTAGAAGCATATAATAAGGGATGGTCAGTCGACAGATTGCAGTACTCTATTCAAGTGGTTCGATTCAATACAGACTTAACTATTATTGGACTTGCAGATGAAGTGGTTGTGGATTATTCCCTTTTATTTAAGAAAATGTTTCCCAAAGAAAATCTATATGTGGCAGGATACTGCAGTGAAGTTACTTGCTATATACCTTCTAAGCGTGTGTTAAAAGAAGGTGGATACGAAGGAGGGGAGAGTATGATATATTATGGTATGCCTGGGCCTTTCGCCGATGATGTTGAAGACCGCATCGTAAAAGCAGTAAGCATAGCGATGAAGAATGTGGGTGTAGTAGCTTCCCAGGTTACTACGAAGTCTGAGGCTAATATAGAGCAGGGTTTAAAAGGGACCCTTGCTACCTATGCTTTTCCGCCAAAAACAAAAACAGGTGCAGTAGACTATGTAACCTTGATTCAACAATTGAAAGACATCAAAGCAAACACCTATCATTGGTTGAGTTGGGGCTCCGGTTCCGATTTGAACGCTTTCAAAAAATTCCTGCCTCTTGCAAAAACAGCGAATATTAAAGTATGGATTACGCTTATTCCGCCTTCGGAGGCACCCCCATTTCAAAAGGATTTTTCTGAACCCTTTAAACTAGATTTTGAAAAATGGGGAACAACATTGGCTCAGCTTAGTAAGCAATACTCCAATTTTGTGGCTTGGAGTATCGACGACTTTGTTCACAATTTGAGCTTTTTTACACCATCCTATATGGAGAATGTTATTGCTAAAACGAAAGCTATCAATCCAAATTTCGCTTTTATACCTTGCGCCTATTATGATCAGGTAACGGCTCAGTTTGCGAATGATTATGGTAAATATTTGGATGGAATCTTGTTTCCCTATCGAAATGAATCGGTGGCGTATAATTTAGATAATGCGTCTTTTGTTGAGAAAGAAATTACTGAAATGCGCCAACTATTTCGTCCGGGCTTCCTAATATTCTTAGATGTATATGCAACCGGGCATAGCGGGATAGGAGAGTCAACACCCGCTTATGTAAAAGAAGTGATTGATCGGGGTAGAAGATCAGCGGATGGTGTATTGATTTACTGTCATCAAGATCCGGTTAAATTTCCTGAGAAATATTTAGTAGTGAAAGAAGCGTTTTCAGCTGCTAGAAAATAACAAACTTACCATATGTTGCAGGCGAGTGCCTTAAGTAAAAAAGATACGATTGTTTCGATGATCCTCATTGGGGTCTTATTTTTCGTTTTTGGTTTCGTAACATGGGTAAATGCAATTCTCATTCCTTATTTTAAAATTGCTTGTGAACTCAATAATCTTGAATCCTATTTTGTTGCCTTCGCTTTTTACATTTCTTATCTAGTACTTGCAATACCCGCTTCTTTTGTATTAAGAAAATACGGATTTAAAAAAGGCATGATGCTCGGCTTTTTCTTTATGGCAGCAGGCGCGTTTACTTTTATTGTTGCGGCAATAGACAGACAATATTCAGTTTTTTTAGCGGGGCTTTTTTTAATAGGAACCGGATTAACCATTTTGCAAACTGCTGCCAATCCTTATGTAACAGTGTTAGGCGCGAAGGAACGTGCTGCGCAACGAATCAGTATTGTTGGGATATGCAATAAAGGCGCAGGAATTATTGCACCATTACTATTTGCAGCAGTCATCCTGCGTTCTGATGATGCAAGTTTATTCGCCAGAATCCCACAAATGGGAGCGGAAGAACGTGAGATTGTTTTAGACGGCTTAATTCGAAGAGTGATGGTTCCGTATGCCTTGGTAGGAACCGTGTTGGTAATATTGGGCTTGATGGTTCGGTTTTCGCCATTGCCTGAAATAGATACGGAGAAAGAAGATGAAACCGAGGCTGCTGTGAATGCTGATAAAAAGAGTATTGTGGAATTTCCGCATTTGATTTTGGGTGCTATTGCAATTTTTTTGCATGTTGGAACTCAGGTAGTTGCGGTGGATACGGTGATCGGATATGCGGCCTCCATGAATATTCAATTAACTGAAGCTAAAGTTTTTCCTTCTTATATTTTAACTACTACCATAGTAGGATATATCACAGGTATCATTTGTATTCCGAGATTTTTTTCTCAAACGAGTGCCTTGAAAATATGTACAAGTTTGGGAACAGTATTAAGTGTTCTAATTGTATTGGCAGAAGGTACAGTTACTTGGTTGGGTCATACCAGTGATATTAGTTTGATTTTTTTGGTGCTATTAGGCTTGGCCAATTCATTGATTTGGGCAGGCATCTGGCCATTGGCCTTGAACGGATTAGGGCGATTTACAAAGGTAGGGGCCTCCTTATTAGTTATGGGGCTTTGTGGTAATGCCATGTTGCCTTTGGTTTATGGTTACTTCGCAGATCAGTCGAGTCACCGATTAGCTTATTGGGTTCTCCTACCTTGTTACTTGTATTTGCTTTTTTATGCATTCAAAGGACATAAGATTCGAACTTGGAAGCATCGCTCCCTTCCACTAGAATTAGTCAATAAATAATTTGAAATGATTGGAACAACGTTAGCGGGTATGATGAAAGTTAAAATATATGGAACTCGTAAAAAAATGGGTTATGCTGCTGCATCCATGGTTGCAGAACGTATTAGAAACTTACTGCAACAACAAGAAGTGGTGAACATCGTTTTTGCAGCCGCTCCTTCGCAATTGGAAATGCTAGAGGCTTTGAGGAAAGAAGTTGTTGACTGGGAACGAGTGAATGCATTTCACATGGATGAATACATTGGATTGCCTGCGGGTGCGGTTCAAAGTTTTGGATTTTTTTTGAAGAAGGAGCTTTTTTCTCAGCTGCCCTTTAGAAATGTTTTTTATATTAATGGCGCATGCAGTGATCCGCAATCAGAATGTGAACGATATTCGCAGTTGTTGGAAGCTTTTCCAACAGACATCGTATGCATGGGCATTGGAGAGAATGGACATTTGGCCTTTAATGATCCTCCCGTAGCGAATTTTAAGGACCCTGTTAGGGTGAAGATTGTTACATTAGACAATGAATGCCGCCAGCAACAAGTTAATGATGGTTGTTTTCCTAGTTTAGATACGGTACCCGAAAAAGCGATCACACTCACAATTCCGGCTTTAATGGCGGCTGCATATATTAGTTGTGTTGTACCGGGAGAGCGGAAAGCGCAAGCTGTTTACAATACGATGTACGAAAATATTGATACTAGATTTCCTTCAACTGTATTGAGGGAGCACGCCAAGGTAATTTTGTTTTTAGACGAGGCCTCTGCAGCTAAAACAACTTTTATTAAAACAGTTTAAAATTGATTTTAGGTGAAAAACTGGTTCGGAACTTTTAAATGGAGCTTTTGCTTACTAATTGGGGTCATTTCATTTTGTACGAATGCAATGTCCCAAGGTAAAACAAGAATTGTGAAATTGATTACGCTGGATCCAGCACATTTTCATGCGGCATTGATTCAAAAGTCGGCGTACCCAGGGGTAGACTCTACCGTTTATGTTTATGCGCCAGCCAATAGCCAGGCCTTGAAGAATCATCTTTCCCTAATTGAAGGATACAATAAACGTGACAATCGACCAACAAACTGGAATGAAATCGTATACACCGGAAGCGATTATTTTGAGCGAATGTTGAATGAGCGAAAAGGAAATGTAGTTGTGCTCGCGGGAAACAATAAGCTTAAAACCACATATATTTCAAAGGCGGTTGAGGCGAGGATTAATGTGTTTTCCGACAAACCGATGGCCATAAATTCAGCCGGTTTTGAATTGTTAAAAAAGACCTTTGTTCAAGCCGAGCAAAAATCAGTTCTGTTACTGGATATTATGACGGAACGCTACCAGGCCAGTAATGCTTTGCAAAAGGAATTAATGCAATTTCCGGAGTTGTTTGGCACCCTTCTGAAAGGGAGTATTGATCAACCGGCGGTTGAAATGGAAAGTGTTCATCACTTTTTCAAAACTGTTTCAGGGAAACCACTCCAGCGTCCGGAATGGTATTTTGATGTGGAACAGCAAGGAGAAGGGATCGTTGATGTAAGTACACATTTAGTTGATTTGGTTCAATGGCAATGCTTCTACAATCAGCCCCTGGAATACAAAAAAGATATTCAAATACTTAATGCAAAAAGATGGCCTACCGTAATCTCAAAGGAACAATTCACCAAAGTAACAGGAGAAAATTCCTTTCCTGATTATTTGCAAAAAGATATTAAAGCAGGGGCATTGAATGTTTATTCGAATGGTGAAATGATCTATAAAATTAAAGGAGTAGTGGTGAAACTCGCTGCTATCTGGAATTATGAGGCACCTACAGGAGCCGGGGATACTCACTACTCGATCATTAGAGGAACCAAAGCAAATTTAGTGATTCGACAAGGAGCCGAACAAAACTTCCAACCCGAGTTATTCATTGAACCAATAACGATAAGCGAAAGCTATAGAAAGAACTTGGAACTCGTGATAGAAAAATTGGCAAGCAAGTATCCGGGAATAGGATTGGAAAAAACAGACAAAGGATGGCGCATTTTAATTCCATCATCTTTGCAATTAGATCATGAAACCACTTTTTCGAAAGTTGTATTGAAGTATATAGATTATTTGAACAAGAATTCTGTTCCTAAGTGGGAAAAGCAAGCGCTGTTGGCTAAGTATTTTACTACCACTGAAGCGCTGAAATGGGCACTCAAATTGAATCCTTAGTCATGTCGAAAATCAACATCATCAATGGTACCGTAATTTCTGAGCACGGATTGATTCCTGGAGGTCAAGTAATTGTCGACAATGGTAAAATCAGCGCGGTAAACTCAATTGCAGAACCTGTTTTGGATGCGCAAACAATTGATGCAAGTGGATTGTACGTAAGTCCTGGGTTTATCGATATTCATGTTCACGGTGGCGCAGGATTCGATTTTATGGATGGAACCGAAGAGGCATTTTTAGCCATTGCAGAATTGCACGCTCAGTTTGGAACAACTGCGATGCTTCCTACCACATTGTCAGGGTCTAAAGAAGAGTTATTGGACACGCTCAACGCTTATCGGAATGCATCAAAAATGAACAAGAAAGGAGCTTCTTTTATCGGATTGCACTTGGAAGGCCCCTATTTTGCGATGAGTCAGCGCGGAGCACAAGATCCCCAATTCATACGTGATCCGAATCCGATCGAGTACAAAGAAATACTAGCGTTGGGGCCCTTTATTAAACGTTGGAGTGCAGCACCTGAATTGGAAGGCGCTTTAGAATTTGGCCGGTTTTTAGTGTCAAAAGGTGTTTTACCCTCTATGGCGCATACTGATGCCATATATGAAGAAGCAGTTGAAGCATTTAAGAATGGGTATTCGCTTGCTACACATTTTTATTCAGCCATGTCGGGTGTTACAAGAAGAAATGCATTTCGTTATGCAGGTGTAATTGAAGCCGGATATATGATTGATGAAATGGATGTAGAAATCATTGCCGATGGTGTTCATTTGCCGGAGCCATTACTCAGAATGGTTGTTAAATTCAAAGATCCATCGAGAATAATTTTGATTACCGATGCCATGCGAGCTGCAGGATTGAATACTACCGAATCTATTCTTGGTAGTATTAAAAATGGGATGCATGTATTAATAGAAGACGGTGTTGCCAAACTGCCAGATCGTTCAGCATTTGCAGGAAGTGTAGCTACTGCAGATCGATTGGTGCGAACCATGCTATCTAAAACAAGTCTTGATCTTGTGTCTGTTGTAAAGATGATAACAGAGAACCCTGCTCGTGTAATGAATGTTTTGCACTCCAAAGGCAGTTTAAAGGAAGGAAAAGATGCCGATATTGTACTTTTCGATGACACAATTTCGATAAAAGCTACCTTCGTTGAAGGGAGATTGATCTACTCCAAATAAGCTAATTAAATTGATTGAACATGTCTGAATTGTTTTCACTTAAGGGAAAACTTATTGTAGTGACCGGAGCTACCGGAATTTTGGGAAAAGAGTTTGTGAAATCCATTGCTGAGGCCGGTGGCATCGTTGGTGTTTTGGGTAGGAACAAGGAAGTGGCGGAGCAACGGGTTGCTGAAGTTAAATCCCGTGGGGGAGAAGCTTTTACACTTGTTGCTGATGTTCTAAAAGAAGAGCAACTGAAAGACGCAAGAGATTTTGTGATAGATAATTATGGCCGTATCGACGGACTCGTGAACGCTGCCGGTGGGAATCAACCCGCAGCAGTTGTTCAACCACAGCAAGATGTTTTTCAATTAAACATGGAAGCCTTGCAACAAGTAATGCAGTTGAATTTGTTTGGGACATTATTGCCTACTCAAATATTTGGAGAGTCCATCAAAAATTCGGGAGGAGGAAGTATAGTAAATATCTCTTCGGTATCTGCACATCAAGCCTTAACACGGGTATTGGGGTATAGTTTGTCGAAGGCAGCGATTGATTGTTATACCCGTTGGTTTGCAACTGAACTTGCGGCTCGATATGGAGATGCTATACGAATGAATGCCATCATGCCGGGTTTCTTTTTGACTGAACAAAATAAAACTCTTCTAACCAATACAGATGGAAGTTATACCGAACGAGCCAATAAGATCATTGCCAATACTCCTTTTAATAGATTAGGGAATCCAACAGAATTGGTTGGTGCGCTGATCTGGTTATTGAGTGATGCCTCAAAATTCGTAACTGGGACCGTAGTTGCGGTAGATGGAGGTTTTACTGCTTTTACAGGAGTATAAAAAAAAAGAGGGAAGAATCCCTCCTTTTACGTATAGAATATATATGAGAAAACTACTTGGGTTGCACAACTGCATAGATTTCCACTCCAGTTAAATCTACATTTAAGGTTGTTTTGTTCGCAGCATATTGGGCTACACGCACAGTTCTTTTCTCTGCTTTTAGCTCAGGGCTCATCGCGGTCATTTCCGGTATAGAAAAGCGACTCGTATTGATTTCGTATTGAAGCTGATTATTAGTTATTGGACTTTTCAGGTCTTTCATAAGCGGTATGTCCGACAAATCTTTTACATTGTCTGCAACAGCTTCCAGCGAAGTATTCATGAAATGCAGAACCGGTTTTTTATTGAAGAAACGCAGTTTTACTGACCATCTTGGATCACCTGACACCTGTTTTATAACCGGGTGAAAGATGCCGGCTTGAATCATTTTTTTCAAAGGCTCACCATTTATTGACGAGTCAATGATGCGAAGGTTTTTGTATTTTGCTCCGATCAATTCTTTTGACAGGGGAGATTTTCTAACGAATCCTTTTTCATCATGTGTTCCAAAAGGCAATGCCATCCAAGCTTTTCCACCTTTACTTAAATAGGATTTTAGTGCAATGAATTGTTGATCGGAAACACATCCCACTCCGTCCAATACCATGGGAGTATCAGATTGCTGCAGTTGATTGGCATCAGCCAATTCTTCGGATCTTACAAAGCGATAGCCAACATTGTTTCTAACAAGTTGTATGCTCCAGTTTTTGGAACGGTCCCAATGCTCATTCCCTTTTTCATCTCGCCAACCATTTTCTCTGCAGTAATAATTGTTTACGACTCTAATTTCAACTAAATCAGATCCTTCTCTAAAGTACCAATCGCTGTGCTTTTTTTCCCAATTGTTAGAAGCACTGATCGCATCTTCTGCTTCTAAGGCATTTTTAGGATCTTCCTCCAAACGTCCATTCAGGGTACTGCTCCAATTCGAAACTCCCCAAAATCTTCCTAAAGCCCAACCCATATACGCACCTTTTTCAAACAGTGCATAACTCAAGGCGATGGCAGGTGCATTGTTCCTTTTTTCCGCAATGTCCTTTTGATGCATAGCTTCCGCATCCATTTGCACCCAATCGGCATTAAGAATATTGGTTCCTACATTTTCCAACATGAAAATATCTAAATAGGGCGCCATTTTTTCTAGATCTAATGCTACAGCATTTAAGACGATTGGGCCTGTGTTCGAGCAACAAGTCATCAACGGCTTTTCTCCCAAAATTTCTTTGATCATTTTAATGTGATCGCGGACTGAATCGGATTTCATTCTCAGCCAATCGCGGTAGGCGGGATTGGCGTAGTTGCCCCATTCGAGATTGGTCTTATTAGTCATATCACCAAAGAAGGCTTTGTCCCCAAATGAAGGGATTTCGTGTCCATAATCCCTTTTAAATCGCTCTCTACAGTACTGACAACCACAAGTAGTGTTTCCCGGATACGAGCACATATCGTCTACTTCCACTCCATCGAATGGAACATCCGAAAAGAGTCTTCGCAAATATTTTGCGTGCATCTCAAGAAACTTGGGATTGTTATGACAGAAAGCTTCGTATTGGTATTGACTTGCATAACCTCTGCTGCCGTCTCTTAGATCAACTTCACAAATTTCTTGAAAATACACCCCTTCGTATTGTGCGAATTTTGCCGCTTTTTGATCGGGGAATAGCAATACAGCCAAACGCTCATATTTATGGATGAATTTGAAATCGGCTTCAGAACGTGGTCTTGAAACATGATTACACGAATAGTGATCCATAAACCGAACTCCATTTTTGTGTAGTTCTTCTATTACTGTTGAATAATACCCATGCAATTGAGAGAAATAGTTGGAAAAATCGAATCGGTTATGAAATCCAAAATTGATTGCAGTATCAATTCCTGCTTTTGCAAATGCTTCTGCTCTTCTTTTTATTTTATCGATTACCTGTTTTTGTGGCCATTGAATATCCTCCAATGCACACCACCAGCTCGCTGCTCTATTCGGTACAAAACCGGCAGTTGTGAATGCATTTGTATTTTGAATGGGCTGTGGATCTAATGGAGGGTAATACATTGCAGACAACGTATTTGATAGACTGAGTCCGGTGCCTGCCAGCGCGGTCAACTTTAAAAACTGTCTTCTGTTAGAAGCTTCACTCATAGCAAGTTTTTTGAATCGGTTTACCCAAATCTAACCGATCAAATCATGCATGTTCTCCAATATTAAGCTCAATGTGTATATTTTTTTAACCAATTTCGAAATTTGCTGTCGGTAATTTGGTGCTTAAAGTAGACTACCCAAGAATAAGCTCTGGGAGCTTGCTTAAATCAATCTCCAACAAACAACCAAACTCTCTCGCGAAATCTACCGATACACGTGCATGCACAGCTCCTTGCTTGTCGAGAAAGCGCTGTTTGCCTTTGATTGCAAAAACGCCTTCGTGCCAGATATTGGCATGAATGTAAAGTCCTTTATTGGCCGGTACTAGAAAACAGATGAAGTTTTCCGGTTGAATATCGTCGCCGGGTAATGCTACCGGTACTAAATAGGGTTGATCTTGAAGTGGAAAAAACAATTGTCCTCCATCGGGGTGGTAGTTCGCATGCCAAAGTAAAATGGATTGGGGTGTTTCAGAATGATCTTCTTTGCATGCTTCCGGTAACTTCGCATAGCCAAGTATGTAATGTCCGCCTACTGCTTCATTTTTTCCATATAATAAATCGCCTTTCCATTCACTACTGAAAATACCTTCTTTGGTGCCACCTTCATCCCCCGAATCTGTGTCCACCGGGCGCCAGCCTTGTGCCGGCCATCGAGTAATCTCAATTTTACAAGCATTTGCTTCTGAAATAAGTTGACCATAGCCTTTTACGCTTTCCTCAGTAGCTACAACTATTGGAATTTGAAACTTTTGTAGGTTGTGAGGCAAATTAGGTTGTAAGTAGTTTGGGGTGGCGTTCATTTTTAATGCAAACTACCAATTAGTGATAACCGCTAGATGATCAATTTATTAAGAAATTGTTTTCAAATTATTGGATTTAATGGTTGAGCATTGAAAATGTAGGGACAACTTTATTAAAAAATTTAAAAATGCCGCGGTTTACAAGGGATATATAAAGACCTTATTGATACAATCTTAACCTGTTATTGTCTTATTTGGACCTTTATATACTTACTAAGGGTAAATTCCTGTTTCTTGTAATTGCAATTATTAAACCAACGGAGTACTTTTCGGTCTCAAGAACGAACGGTACTTTTTAAACTGATCCCTTACCTATGAAACAAGTATTTACCTGCTTATTTCTTATTGTTTCCTCCTTCGTTTTCGGACAAACTTCGCCGAATAGTACCTGGTCTGTGAAATTTTCCAATGCCATGGTTGCTCGTTATCAGCCAAACATCAATAATTTAACCAGCAAAGGATGGGAGTATTCCAATACCATTATCACACATGGTATGGAGAAAGTGTACAATCAAGTCACCGATTCTACCAAGTATCTCAACTACATTCAAACATACGTAGATGCCTATGTGAATTCATCGGGTGTGATCAGTGCTACCGTCAATAGTTTAGACAGAACACATCCGGGTATTTCATTATTGTTTTTGTATGAGAAGACCGGTGCTACAAAATATAGAACAGCAGCGCAAACACTTCGCAATATGTATGTGGGCGCTTCTGCAACTTATCCCAAAACCGCCACCGGAGGTATTTTCTGGCATAAGAACAATGGTTCTTACAACAATATTATTTTGATCGATGGTATTTATATGTTGCATCCTTTTCTTGCCAAGTACGGCTCTCTGTTTAGTGATGCCGCCGCTATTGATACCGCCGTTAATCAAACACTTTATATCTATAATCAGCTCTACGATCCAACTACAAAACTGATCAAGCATGCGTGGAATTCTACCAAAACAGAAACTTGGGCGAACGCCACTACCGGTAATTCACCGAGCGTTTGGTCTAGAGGCATGGGATGGTTTTGCATGGCTTTGGTAGATATTATGAAGTATGTTCCTAGTGGTCACTCAAAGAGAGCACAATTAATTACTGCTATTTCGAACCTGGCACAAGGCATTCAAACCTATCAAGATGCAACAACCGGAATGTGGTACCAAGTTGTTGATAAGGGAAGTAGTTTGTCGGGCAACTATTTGGAAACCACCGGATCAGCCATGTTTGTGTACATGTTGAAAGTGGCATCTGATAGTGGCTGGATCAGCAATTCCTACAATACAGTAGCTACAAAGGCATGGAATTATATGAAGAACACCTCTAACGGAGTGATCGATGTTTATTCGGATACTTATCCGCGTATCAATGATTTTGCTCCTGCCATGAGTGTACAAAGTTCAGATGCCAATTATGTGCAAGCTTCATTACAAGGAGTTTCTACACCGGGTACATCGCATCCACATGGATATGCTGCTATTTTAATGGCGGCTTCTGTTATGGAGTTTCCATTGAGTTCATCCTTGCCCATCCATTTTGTAAGTTTTACTGCGCAACAAAAGTCAGGGTCTGTAAAACTGTCCTGGGAAAATGGCGATGATTCGCAAGTAGAATACTACGAAATACAACGTTCAAACAATGCTATTAAGTTTGAAACCATTGGAAGCCTTCCATCTAATAAAGGATCGGTCTACCAATTTGTGGATGCAAATCCGCTTAAGGGGACCGTTTATTATCGAATTAAAACGATTGGATTGGTAGAGAAAGAAGTATACAGCAATATCATTAGCGTGCGCGCAAATTCAGCCAGAACAGGAGGTTTAACAGTATACCCGAATCCAATACAAAATGGTCAATTGCAGTTTGTTTGGTCGCCTGAAGCCGAAGGAACATTTCAGATTGTATTGGTAAATACACTTGGACTAACAGTGAAGCAAGAATGGATTTCCGGAGCAGAAGGAGTGAAGTCGGAATTGTGGGATGTATCGCGTTTGGCAAAGGGTGCATATTTTTTAACTGTAAGAAAGAATGATTCAATTATAGATCGTAAGACCGTAATTATTTCAAGATGATGAAGTGAAGAATGGAATCGTTACACTTCTAATCAACAACCCTATGAAGTCGATTATTAAACATGCTTGTTTACTTATTGCAATACTTGCAATGCAAAAATTACAAGCGCAACTTTGTACCAATAATACGGACACCCTTTATGGGTTGAACTCCATTACAAGTGGTGGTTCCGGTCAAATTGTTGGTATTAATAAAAACAATGCTGGAAGCGCCACGGTAGGATCGCCGGCTGCTTCTTCAGCAAATGCCAATGGACTGGGGTATAGTACCTTGGATGGAAAATTCTATTTTTTCAATCAATCCGGATCCGGCACCACAGAGTTCATTTCTTACAACCCCATAACAGGAACTAAAGTGAGTTTGGCAGTACCTAGTTCTCCGGCCATACCCACCGGACAAAAAATACGGTCCGGTGCAGTGAGTAACAATGGCTTGGGCTATTATACCGTTTATCCGGGTGCAACAACAGCTCAAGGCTATGCAACTACGAATCCTGCTTTTTATTACTATAGTATTGGTGGTAATACTTGGACTTTGCTAACGCAGTCGTTTAAGGATGCATCGGGAAATACAGTAGCCGAGATAAAAAACCTGAACTCCGGTGATATGGCATTCGACGGAAGTGGCAATCTGTGGATGTTGGTTTCGAATTCTGCCAACTATGCGTTGTATCGGATCAGAGCTCCATTGCCTACAACGGCCGTTGCGAGTGTTACCGTTGATACCATCTTATCGTCAAGAGCCACTCCGGGTGGAGTGAGTTTTACCGGTATCGCATTCAATTCGGTAGGCGATCTTTTTCTGTCTACAGGTTCTTACAGTGTTACGCCAACAGCAGGTAACAATCAGCTTTATAGGATGGTTACACCGTCTACTCCTCTTACCAATATTGGTACCTTAACCAATGGATACGGGGATGACTTAACCTCTTGTGCTTTGCCCTTGGGAGTACTTAGTGGAAATTACATACAATTGCAAGTAAAGACGATTTCCAATGCCATCAATGTTCAATGGAATGTGGGTGATGAAAGCCTTATTAGTCGCTATGAGTTAGAATACAGCACAGATGGCGTTAATTGGAATAAAATATACAGCACATCAAAAGCAGAAGGATACTATACTTATAAACATGTTGGATTCAAATCGGGATACGATTTCTACCGCGTGAAAGAAGTGCTGGTTTCCGGTAATGCCGTTTATTCTGAGGTGCAAAAAGTGTATTTGCCATTGGTGAAGTCTATTACTGTTGGACCCAATCCCGTTCATGATCTTTTGCAAGTAAGTACTGACGGTTATTCAGACCTTCGGTCATATAAAATTCTCAATCAAACCGGACAAACGATCAAGTCGGGAAGATTGCAAGAAGGCAGCACTCAGATCAATTGCTCGTCTTTAACGAAAGGATTGTACTTTGTTCAAGTCATTAATACTGAAGGACTGTCTATAGGTTCATATAAAATTGTGAAACTATAAATAGGATACAGAAAGTCTTCGATGGGTAGTCTGGAGTATAAGTTTTAGTTTTGAAGCACTAAATACCAGACTCACTCACTTGAAGAAATTTGATGCACTTACGGGAATCAGAGCCATAGCAGCCTGCATGGTTTTCTTGTATCACAATCGAAAGTATTGGCGCGATCAGTTGCATCCGGAACTGTTGCGTTTGATCAACGAAATGAATACTGGGGTAAGCCTATTTTTTGTATTGAGCGGTTTTTTAATTGCTTATACCTATCAATCGAAACCGGCAGCATCTCTCAAAGACTACTCTCGCTATTTACTTCAACGCGTTGCTCGAATTTACCCCATTTATGTTTTGATCTTGATTGCCTACTATTGTGATCCTGGCTTTGGAAAGGGAGAAGCCACTTGGCTTACGTTTAGTTTGGTGCACGGACTTTCGAGTCAGTATAATTTGTATGGATTAGGACAGGCCTGGTCGTTGACTGTTGAAATGTGTTTTTATATAATGGCTCCATTTATGGTGCTATGGTTGCAAAAGAGCCGTTGGCTTTTTGTTCTTGGAATTGTATTGATTGTGCTAACCATGGCAGGAATAGGGTATTCATTGGATCATACTAGCTTACGAAAAGATCATTTTCTATGGCCGCTCGATTTTCTAGCCAATGGAACCTTAGCCGGATATATAGCGGAGTTCTCTATCGGGATTCTATTGGCTGCTTATTTGAGAAGCGTTGAAACTCCAAAGCCATTGAAGTTGAAAAACAGTTCTATTCTACTTTTTCTTGCTTTGTTTGCTTGGCTCTATTTTATTGGGTTGTTTCAATCCAATGTGTATGATCATGGCACAGCACATTGGCCAGGTAAATTGATGTTGAGTATTGGCTTTAGTTCAACTGCGGCCTTACTGTTCTACAGTTTGATTACAACCGATTCGTGGTTTTCTCGTTTTCTTTCAAGTAAACCGATGATTCTATTGGGAAATGCTTCGTTTGTATTTTATCTGGTTCATATCAGCTATGTCAACCTAAAGATCAGATCATGGTTCTTGCTTCCTGATCGAAACTTTGTAGTACTCTGGCTGCTTTCGATCGTATTGTATCTTTTTATTGAAAAGCCGTTTTATGGTTTTGTGCGGAAGCGGATTAAGAATGAAACAGCCGGGAGTAATTAATAATTAACAATTAATAATTAATAATGAAACAGCCGGCAGTCAGGTTGATTGGAAATCGGGTTTTAATCTGTGGCAATCTGTTATAATCTGCGGGATTTGTGGTCAAGAAAGGAAGGTTGCTACAGCCTCTCTTTGTGTACCTTTTCTCTCTTCTCTAACCTTTGCGAATTCCAAGCAGCGCAGCTGCACAAAACTTAAAAACTTAAAAACTCAAAAACTCAAAACTTGATCTAAAGGTTATCTGTGGTTTCAAAAACCCTTCGCGACATCTCCGCACGCTTTGCGGTGAACTTCGAAACTTAAACACGAAGCAATGATAATACATCGATATCAAAAATCATTCTTCATAACGAACTACAATCACTTCCCCATAACCAACCGAATACAAACCAAAAGCCTCCGCTAATGCAGTACCATTCACTGCCGTCAGTATCGAACGAATGACACCGGCATGTGTGAATACCGCAATTTTATTGGCTGACTCAGGCAAATCATCCAGAAACGACAAAGCCCTTACATGCAGGTCCATATTGCTTTCCCCATTCGGAGTTCGCTTGTTCACAAAATCTTCCATCCAAGGTTGTAAGTCGGCTTGATTGATCTCATTCCAGGCTATCAATTCCCAATCTCCAAAATGCAATTCTTTCAGTCGTTGCTCAAGTCGCACTTGCAACAACGGGTATTGCAAACTTTGGATATGATCGGCTAAGTGGCGACAACGTTTTAAGGGGCTACT
Source organism: Chitinophagaceae bacterium UBA3961 (assembly GCA_002385265.1). GTDB lineage: Bacteria > Bacteroidota > Bacteroidia > Chitinophagales > Chitinophagaceae > Endoryza > Endoryza foliicola. The sequence continues at coordinate 14,816 of DGDD01000001.1, read as the reverse complement.
GTAAATAATGTCAATATCATCCGGTAATTGATCAATGATACCGGATACGCTCATTCGAAATTCTTCCGGTTTAATATCGATATCGGCTTGCCCATAGCAAATTCCTTTTTCTATTGCAGGTTCTGTATGTCGTACTAAATAAATTTCCATAGCATAAAGGCATTGAGGTAAAAGCAAAGCTCTGCCACTTGTTGAATGGCGCCTAGGCAATCGCCGGTGTATCCACCGATCCATTTAATAAAGTATCGACGCAAATACAAGGTTGATAAAATTGGTAGGAGTACAGATAGCAGTAAAGCAGGACGATTAAACAAAGCCAAAGGTAGCACCCCAAAAATCACTGCTTTCCAAATCTCACTCTTCGTAATACTCTTTGCTAAGGGTTTTGCCTTTGCAACTTCATTTTCTCGAACATATTGCGAAGTACTGACCATAATAATGGGGCATAGCCTTGAGAACACATGACCGGTGAAAATTAGGATCAGTATCGAAGGATAATTAACCGAATTGAGAACAGAAAATTTTAAGAGAAACAAACAGATCAGTCCAATAGTGCCATAAGCCCCCATTCTACTGTCTTTCATGATGTCCAGTATCTTCTCTTTGGTCCAACCTCCACCAAAACCATCACACATATCTGCAAAACCGTCTTCATGGAAAGCGCCTGTTGTTAAAATAGAAGCGATGAAACTAATGGCGACTGCAATGCTGTGATTGAACAAATTATTTGCAATATAGAAACTGAGGACTGCAATTCCCCCTACAATCCAGCCTACAAAAGGAAAATAGCCGGTGGCCTTGTTAAGTAGCTCGGGGTTGTGATCGATGTTTTTCGGCACCGGTATTCGGGTGTAAAACATCAAAGCAGTGAAGAAAATTTGCAACTCTCTTTTAAGCATGGTATTGATTTTATAGAGCCAAACTATTGGTTTATGCTCCCAAAGCCATCACATCTTCTAAGCTCGCCATTTCATTTAACATGATTACTGCAGACTTAATCAACGGCATAGCAAGAGCGGCCCCGGTTCCTTCACCCAAACGCATTCCCAAGTTCAGTAAAGCTTGTTGATCTAAATAATTCAACATCTTTCCATGCCCTTTTTCTCCGCTGCAATGGGCGAATATACAGGATTCAAGAATAGCCGGATTGATAGCATGTGCCAATAATAAGGCTGCGGTGCTGATGAACCCATCAACAACAATGGTGGCTTTTCGATCGTAAGCTTCGAGATAGGCGCCTGTCATCATGGCTATTTCAAAACCACCCACTGCCGACAGTATTTGATATGCGTCTTTAGACTGCAATGCCTCTCGATGCATTGCAGCTACTTGTGTTAAAATAGTTTTCTTAATAGCCAACTGTTCCTCACTGCTCCCCGTTCCTTTACCAACACATTCGTCCAATGGTATTTCGGTAACGGCGTTCATGATCAATGCAGCACTCGAGCTATTTGAAATCCCCATTTCTCCAAAACCTATCAAATTGCATCCGCTCTTAATGATGGATGCGGTTATTTGCTGACCTGTTTTGATGGCTTGATTTACTTCCAATAGGCTCATAGCCGGGGCCTCTAGATAACAAGCTGTACCGAAGCCAATTTTAGCATCGATAAAGAGAGAAGAAGATTTTAAGTTGCTTAGATCTGCATTTACACCGGCATCTACCACAACCAAAGTGATTTGATTGCTTTTGCAGAAACTGTTGATAGCGGCACCTCCTTGACTAAAATTGCGCACCATAAGAGCCGTGATTGACTGTGGATAGGGATTGACCAATCCTTTGGTGGCAATGCCATGATCTCCTGCAAACACTACAATCGTAGGATTCTGAATTACCGGATGCTCAGTACCTTGTACCATCGCTACTTTATGTGCGATGGATTCCAGCATTCCAAGAGAACCCGGCGGTTTGGCTTTGTTGTCTATTTTTCTTTGAACGCGATTCAATAATGTTGACATGCTCATTTCTTTTTTTCAATTTCGATAAACCAAAACCCCTTGGTACCTATATCGGGAATAGGAGTAGGGTGATCATTGGCGCGAAGTTCCAATGCCTTATAGGTTTTCTCTTTTGATTCAATAGGGATTAGCTGACTAAAAATCGGGCCTTTAAAACAGAAGCTATGAAATTCGCCATTTTCGCCACAGGGATCTACGTTTTCGGGAAGGTCTTCTATGAATTGGTGATCGATTGTTCTTCCAACCCACGATTCATTCAAATACCCGTCGTTGATACAACAGATCATGGTTTCGAATCCTGAACTTAGAAAATCTTGCACCAATTGATGCGTATCTTTTTTCCACAAAGGGAAAAGACAACTCATGCCAATGCTTGCCATTTTTTCTTCCCTATAACTGCGAAGGTCTTCCAAAAAAATATCTCCAAAGGCGATGGTGTTAATTCCTCTTGCTTTCAGCAACAAGAGTGCTTCGTTCATAGCTTTTTCATAGGATTGATTGTCGGCTTCGTATACATACACTTTTATCAATGGAAGTCCAATGGCAGCAGCCTGTGCTTCAATCAATTCTTCTTTTACGCCGTGCATCGACAAGCGTTTGAAATTGCCATTGATAGTGCTTAATAAATAGGCAACTTCGTATTGTTCGCTTTGTTGCAATTGATACAAGGCATAGGAGCTGTCCTTCCCTCCACTCCAAGCTAATGCGATTTTTTCTTTTTGAAGGTTGGTTGAAGCTATGGTCATGTTTACTATAGATTTCACTAGTAGATTATAAAATGTTGTTCACTGCAGAGTGCGCCAAGACCGCTGAGAAGTCGCGAAGCCCTCATCTTCACCTATCCTTTAATCTTTTAATCCTGATCCTTTTTTTACCGCAGCGGCGCAGCGATCGCAGCGAAAACGCAGCGAAAAACTCAAACCTCTGTGCCTCCTTGGTTTTTATTCCACTGCGGTGTGGCTTTTCGTCCATAAGTAAACAACTTTTCGGAAATCGATCCCTTTCAAAAAAGAAGCACAGTTGATCACTGTGCTCTTTCTTAGAATTTATTGTGCTAATGCGTTTGCTTGCTTTGTTTCACGTTTGCTGTACCATTCGAAGATGCCGAACATAATACCGCTGTAGGCCAATGTGCCCATCAAGAAGTTCTTCATAAAGGGAAATCCTTGCACATAGGTTTGAAGCAAACCGGCCCAATCTCTCGATAATGGTTGCATGGTACGTAAGTCGATACCACCGCCTAACCATACACTAAAATCTGCGATGGCCCAATGCGTAAGGCTGGCAACAATTGCTGCTGAGAGAACGCGGGTTATTGTTACTTTAGTGATCATCCATTTGCCAATAAAGCTGATGAGTAAAAATCCCGCGTAGATATAATACCATCCGCCATACAGAATTCCGTATTTGCCATGAAACACAAAATACTGAATCAACAGATCACTGATTAGCAGCGTAAGCAAAGGAAAAAGCATAGCTTTCCACGATTTACTGAAATAAGCGCCACCAAACAATCCCATAGCTCCAATAGGGGTGAAATTGCTGATCGGAGTCATTTGAGCTGAATTCGGAATTCTAATTGCAGCTACGGCCAACATAATTATGACTAGCACTACGAGTTTTGGGTTTATTTTTTGAATCGACATACACGAACGTTTTATATTAGAAATTTACTTGAATACCGGTCATGAAATTACGGGCACGGGTATTATATCCTACCACATCAAAATAGGTTTGATTGGTAAGGTTCTTCAGGTCTACAAATAGCTGTCCGTATTTTAATATTTTATAGGATGCATATAGGTCTACTGTGTAGTAAGCGGGCATTGTATTGGGTCCTAGATCGTATGGGCCTTTCAAACGAGTGCCTACAAAACGAAGGCTAGCCATGGTAGTTAGGTTCTTTATTGGCATCACTGTAACTTGCGAGTTCAAACTTAAATTAGGACGACGGTAGAGATTCTTTGTTTTGGTTCCTTCGCTTACACCTTCACCATCTACATAGGTGATATTGGTGGTCCAAAATCCTTTCTTTCCAAAACTGATGGTGCTTTCTACTTCTACGCCATAATCGTGCTGTTTGTCGCGATTGATATAATAGCTAGCATAGGTATTTGGATCTGTATAGAAAATGATCAAGTTCTTAATGTCTCTAACGAAACCGATCATTCGGAAACTTGCTTTTCTATTGGCTTCTCTGTATTGAAAACCAAATTCATAGTTGTTACTTGTTTCCGGTTTCAAGTTTTTATTGCCGTATTCGCTGTAAAGTTGATAGAGCGAAGGGGTTTTGAATCCGGAACTGATGTTCACCAAAGCCGTTACTTCATCGGTTAATTTGAAAGAAGGGTTGATGCTAAAAGTGGTATTGTTTCCATAGATAGAATGATTGTTAAAACGGAGCCCGGCTTCTAAGTTGAAACCTGTTTTGGTGTTCCAGATTGCTGAAGCATACAAGGCGGTATTGCTCATTTTGGTAGAATCTTTTCCAAGAGGCACACTGTTATATGGACCGAAGCTACTGATGCTTTTGTAGTATTGGTCGGTATTTTGGGCGAGGTATTGGACACCGGAAACCAAGATAAGACTTGGAGCCAATTTCAATGAACCAAACAAGTCGGTGATGCTGCTATGACTCTTGTACGATTGTTCTGCCCATTTCGCAAAGCCGCCAATGCTTGTACTATCATCGAGCATAAAGCGCGAAGTATAGTTGAAGCTTTGTTGAAATTGCAAAGAACCTTTTTTACCGGTGTATTGAGAGGAAAGGGTATTCAACCAGTTGGTAGCAGTTAGATTGTAATCTTTGTCGTCTTTGAAGGCCCCTGCGTCTAGTCCAGCTTTGTATTTACTGTAGTTGCTGGTATACTTGATGCTCCAGTTGGGATTGATTTGATAGCCAACGGAGGCGATGAGGTTGTGTTGATCGAATCCATCTTTATCAAAGTTCTTAGTGCCTGTGCTGTCGTAAGCAGAGGAAAAGCCTTTGCTATTGGTGAAGCTGTATTGTGCACTGTACAAGAATTTATTGGCAGCGCCTTGAACACCGACATTAGCACGGAAGGTATTGTAGGAGCCGTATTGGAGTCCGGCGTTACCTCCCAATTTTTTGCCTCCTGCTTTTTTAGTAATGATATTGATCACTCCGGCAACGGCATCGCTTCCCCATAAAGTGGATTGGGCTCCTTTAAGAATTTCTATGCGTTCAATTTGATAGGCATTCAAGGAGTTGATGTCGAAACTATTGTTTATGAGAGAAGCATCACCTACAGGTACACCATCGATAAGGAATAAAGTATTCCCGGTAGAAGCGCCTCTGAAGTAAAGATCTTGGTTGGTTCCGAGCGCGTTGTTGGAACCCACAATGAAGATGCCTGTTTGTTGGTTGAGGATTTCGCCAACGGTTTTGTCGGCATTGCGTTCCAGAGTAGCGCGATCGATAACGGAGATCACTTTTCCGGTTTGCGATTGTTTTTGTTCGATGCGAGCGGCGGTAACTACTACTACATCGAGGCTTTTTGTTCGGCTACTGTCTTGTGCCGAGAGGTGACTGCAATACAAGAGCGCAGCCACTAAAAACGCATTTTTTTTCATGTAGAAAAAGATGTTTTGAGTGACTGCTTCCGAGAAATAAAAAGATAGAAATATAATGCGAAACGAAGCCATTACACTTCCTGCTTTTCACCCGAAAGCAATGAAAATTGTTAACTGAGTTTGGCAGGTCTTCTGGCTTGCCGCCTTTTAAACGTCCTTCCCATTCTATTCAGAACAGTGGATGCAGTGTTTAAAAGTGTGTACGAAGTACAGCGGTTTTACAGCTACGGGGATAGCGCCGGATTTACACCGGACTTCCCTTTTAATTCCGGACATGAGATCCGGAAACCAAATTCGGTACAAAACTATACGAATTGTTCGATGAATGGCGCAGGAGTTTTCAACAGCTTCCTGTATGTTTGTTGAAAGCGGCTGAAAATCAAGCCAATTCAAGGTATGGAGTTTACAAATTTTTGGAATAATTATTCATTTGCAGTTGATTATTATGTAGGGGCACCCCTTACGCAAGCCATGGTAGATCAGGTTGAATCTGAAACGGGATACAAACTACCGGCATCGTATATCAATTTATTGCAATCTCAAAATGGAGGTGCTCCGTTTAAATGTAATATTCGAACAAAGGAGCCCAATTCTTGGTCGCACAACCGAGTAAGCATCGTAGGCATCTTAGGTATTGATCCCGATCAATCGAATTCGGTAATTGGACAAACAGGAACTGCGTTCATGGTAGAGGAGTGGGGCTATCCGCAGATTGGTTTGTATATCTGCGACACGCCAACGGCAGGGCATCATATTGTAATGTTGGATTACAGAGAATGCGGAAAGCAAGGCGAACCTAAAGTTGTTTTTGTAGATCAAGAAAACGATTATAAAGTAACCGTAATTGCAAATGACTTTGCAAGTTTTCTCGCTGCCTTAGAGCCGGATGAGGCTTTTGAAGAAGACGACAAAGCAACTGACGATGCATTGGCAAGATTGGAAACATTGAGCTATGCTATTCCTTGGAAGAACTTGTTATCAGCGGCTCAATTTGAATTTGCGGGAGTGTTGTTTAAGAAGATCATTGCTTCCATGATAGTAGCGAATGATGGAAAAGTGATGGTAGAGGGTGGTTCGTTCGTTTTGTTTGATTTTTGTGCACAGGTTGTTTTTGATTCTCACAAAGTAAAATCTTCCGAAGAACTCATCTCCCTCTTGAAAGCCGCTGCCATTGAAGACTGGACGGGCCCTGAATTTTTCGAAGCCATTCCCAACTGGTGGAATCAAATGATAGCCGAGAAGAAGATCGTAAAGGGATTTTGGGGTGGGTATAGGTTTAGTGAGCTTGCAATTTCCGAACTTAAAAAACAACTTCATTATTACTAATGCTATTTCTTATGAATACTAGACTCATTTTTTTTAGTTTTCTTTTTCTTGTCTCTATAGCTACAAGAGCACAGTCTTCTCAATCCAAACCCCTCACCATCGGTTCTACTGAAACTTTCAACTCCTCTTTCCTCAAAGAACCTCGCTCCATCAACGTCTATGTACCCGTTGGATACAACCCAAAGGATACCGTTACTTATCCGGTTGTATACGTTTTAGACGGCGGACTCGATGAAGATTTCCTGCACATCGCAGGCATCTATCAATTCAATAGTTTTGAATGGATCAATTTGGTGCCGAAATCAATTGTTGTGGGGATTGTGAATACCGCCCGTCGCCGCGATATGACTTTTCCCGTTTCAAATAAAGAAGCCTACAAACGCTTTGAACCCCTCGGTGGCTCCGAGGCCTTCATGAACTATATCGAGAAAGAAGTGATCCCTTTTGTAGGGTCTCACTATAAGACCGATAGCTACAAAACAATCGTTGGGCAATCATTGGCCGGACTCTTCGCGACTGAAGTATTGCTAAAACGACCCACTCTTTTTAATGAATACATCATTGTGAGTCCCAGCATTTGGTGGAATGATGGTTCTTTGTTGAATGAGTCGATAGAAGCTTTTTCAAAAGCCAATCAATTAAAGATCTATATCGGAGTAGGGAAAGAAGGACTGGCTCCCATCAAAGAACCGCATGTGATGGAAGTGGATGCCAATCTCTTAGTAGAGAAATTAAAAGCTTCAAAAAATTCAACACACAAAATTGTATTCGATTACCTGCCGACAGAAACCCATGCTACTGTTACGCATCAGGCGGTTTTTAATGCATTGCGATTATTGCATTGAGAATGATAGTGAATCATCGCGGAGGGAAGGAGAGAAGGAGGTACGCGGAGAGAAATGAGGGCTGAAGTTCTTGAAGTCGTCATTTTTTTGATGTTGCTGCTTATTCGAGTTTTTACTCTACCGCAAAGTAAAGAAGAACGCAACGGTGCGCAACGGTTTATAAAGGCTATTACGTTGCGCATCTTTGCGAACTTTGTTTCGTTGCGGTAGCGTAAACTTTCACACCTTAAGACTTTTGATAAAAACAAAACAATCAATCTTTCAAAAGTCACAACCAATAACACTCTCCGCGTCTCTCATTCACTCCTTCCCTCCGCGATGATCTGTCCCTCCAATAAAAACTGCTATTCATTTCTTTGCGTACCGTTGCGCTCTTCGTTACTTTGCGGTAGCGTAAACTGTTCGATTATCAGCGTAATCAAAATCTACAAGTACTCTCCGAATTAAAAGTTCCAATATTCTCCGCGTTTCTCATTCTCTCCTTCCCTCCGCGATGAACCTTCCCTCCTCGATGAACCTTCCCTCCGCGATGATCAACTTTTATAATTTTTTATTAATAAATTCTTTCCACCAGATGCCCTAACTTTCCGCTTCAATTCTACATCATGAAGCGTTTATTGATTGCATTGGCAAGTACATTCATTGCATTTTATGGAAACTCTCAATCCGGTATTTCCATCATTCCGCAACCCAATACCCTTACTCCGGGCACCGGAACCTTTGTATCAAATGCATCCACTACCATTTACTTCGATCCCGCTTTCGAAACCGAAGCGCAACTGCTCAAGCAATGGTTTCCGAAATCAAAATTGGTTCAGTCTTCCAAGTCCGATGATGCCACCAACGCCATCGTTCTTAAATTGATTTATACTATCAGAGCCGATAATGGCTATTCCCTCCTCATCAACCCCAAACAAATAAAGATCACTGCAAGCTCCTCAGAAGGCGTATTCTATGCGCTTCAATCGCTACGCCAACTACTGCCTTCCACCATCGAAAACAAACCCGGCGGCAGCTATAAAATACCTGCAGTTTCTATACAAGACGCCCCTCAATACAATTGGCGCGGATTGCATCTCGACGTATCACGACATTTCTTCGCCATGGACTACCTCTATAAATTGGTAGACCGTATGAGCCTCTATAAATTCAATAAACTTCATTTGCACCTGACCGACGATCAAGGTTGGAGAATCGAAATCAAAAAATATCCATCACTCACCTCTCAAGGTGCATGGCGCAGCCTCAATAACCAAGATTCCGGTTGTATGAAACTCGCCAAAGACAATCCCGATTTCACCATCGATCCGCGATTCATTAAAAACAAAGAAGGTAAAACAAGCTACGGTGGATTCTATACGCAAGCTGAAATGAAAGCCTTTGTTGCGTATGCCGCCAAAAAGCATATTGATATCATTCCTGAAATTGACATGCCCGGTCACATGATGGCTGCCATTCATGCGTATCCTTATCTGAGTTGTTCAGGTGGAAGCACCTGGGGCGAGCTCTTCAGTACCCCTATTTGTCCGGGTAAAGAATCGACCTATCAATTCGCGCAAGATGTGTTTTCCGAGATCATGGATATGTTTCCTTCAGAATACATTCACTTAGGTGCCGATGAAGTGGATCGGAAAGCGTGGGCCAATTCACCCGATTGTCAAGAACTGATGAAACGAGAAGGCATCAAAACCCTTCCTGAATTGCAGAGCTATTTTGTAAGAAGAATGGAGCAGTTCTTTATCAGCAAAGGAAGAAAGTTGATTGGATGGGATGAAATTTTAGAAGGCGGTGTTACCCCCACAGCAAACGTTATGTACTGGCGCTCTTGGGTACCCGATGCCCCCATTCATGCGGCCAAGCTGGGCAATAAAGTGATCATGAGCCCCGGTAATCCACTGTATTTCGACAATGCCCCCGATCCGCAATCACTCTACAATATCTATCATTTCGATGTAGTGCCCAAGGCGCTTACCGCCGAAGAAGGCAAAGCTATCATTGGCGCACAAGCGAACTTGTGGAGTGAATACGTACCTTCGGAAGCTCGCGCCGATTATCTGTATTTCCCAAGAATGATCTCTTTATCGGAGCGACTGTGGTCTACTAATAGAGATTATACCTCTTTCCAAAAACGACTGGCTACACAGTTCGGTCGCCTCGATAATATGGGAGTGAAGTATCGATTACCCGATGTAATTGTACCTGCTGAATCTTTGGTATTTGTAGACAGTGCGCTGCTGCAAATAAAAGCACCGGCTCCCGGACTCACCCTTCGATTTACTACCGATGGCAGTATTCCAACAAAAACATCGAAACTATTACCTACAAAATATGTTGTGAAGAAAGAGCAAATGTTGAAGCTCGCCGCCTTCAATTCCAATGGAAGAAAGGGTGATGTGTATACGCTGACCTATCAAAAACAAACACTGGCCACTCCAATTGAAGCGGCAGCAAAGAAAGGATTGAAAGTAGATTACTATAAAAAATTCTATAAAACAGTCACTGTATTGCCAAAAGAACAACCCGATAGTAGTTTCACAGTACCGGGAATCACCGTTCCGTCCTATGTAACGGCGCCTTCTTTTGGATTGGTGTATCAAGGCACTATCACTGTTCCTGAATCGGGGATTTATACTTTTTATTTCACTTGCGATGATGGGGGGATTCTTACTATTGCCAATCGATTGGTTGTAGACAATGATGGCTTGCACGCTCCTAAAGAAAAGTCCGGTCAAATTGCCCTCGCCAAAGGCGCTCATCCATTCAATTTAGCATTCATTGAGGGCGGCGGCGGTTATACATTGAAGTTAAAGTATAGTTTCAATGGGGGAGAAGCGAAGGAGGTGCCGGAATCGTGGTTCGGGAGGAATTAAGAATTAATAATTGGGGCAGCTTGATTAATTTGAGAGTTTGAATACTTGACCACGGATAGCTCAGATAATAAATACAAGATTTACACAGATTAGACCCTGAGTAAACGAAAGACTGATAGTAGTTTCAATCTCTAATCTGTGTCAATCTATTCTAATCTGCGCTATCTGTGGTCGAAGAAAACTAGCTCTCTAATTTATTTCAGTCAACAAGATTCTTCAATTAGTCTACTCTACCGCAACGTAACAAAGCCCTTCGACAAGCTCAGGGACCACCCTTCGACTGGGCCTACGGCCTGCTCAGGGACCTCGCAAAGGTGCGCAACGAGGGTTGCGGTGCAGCTGCGCAAAACTTAACTACTAAATAACTACAAACTAAAGAACTTCTATTTTACTTTACTTCCAATACGTACGCTACTTCCTCCACTGCATCCGCCGGCCAAATAACCTCCAACCCCGCATTCGTTTGCTTCCACTTCAAAGCTTTATTATATCCCAATAAACGCACCGATTTAATGACAGTTGATTTGGTTCCTGCTTTGGTTCCCAACATCGTCAATACTGCCTTCTCTTCAGGCTTTCCCAAGATAAACGCATAGGTAGTGGCACCTTTCTTCGTATAACGAATGTCTTTGTTCGTGAACTTCACATCGTTTTCATTGAACATTCCCTCTTTAATAACAGTGGGGCCTTCGCCAAAAACTTTCCATGGTCTTGTTCCGAAAATAGCAGTACCATTCACTTGCATCCATTTTGCCAGATCTTCCAAAAATGCCATTTCCAATTCATCGATACTGCCATCACCTCTTACAGGAATACTCAGTAAAAGGTTTCCATTTTTGCTAACGATATCGATCAACTGATGTACTACTTGCTTTACTGATTTGTAACCCTTTCTATTGTACACCTCTCTATTGTAATGCCAATCGCCAATGCAGGTGCAGGTTTGCCAAGGAAAAGGTTTGATGGATTCGGTATAGCCTCTTTCGAAATCTTCTACCACTCCCTTGTTTTGGTTGCCTTGCAAGTATTTGGTTGTTACCACTACATTGGTTTTGCCGGCATGATTTTTCAAGTCTTGATTGTAGATATCCGCTACTGCATCCACACCCGTTTGACCCAAGGGTAAACCGAAATTATCGAAGTACACTAAGTCGGGTTTGTATTGTTGCACCAAATCTTGACAACGCAAGTACCAGTTGTTTACAAATTTCAAATTGGTAGGAGGAGCAAATTCATTCCAAGGACGGGTATTCGCTTCGTGCCATTTTTGCAAGGAATCAATGGTAGTAATGCCGTCAGGCATTTTAATAGTAGGACCGGTATACAAATCTTGTGGATCCAAACCTTCCCACCATTTGCCTTTTCCATCAGCTTTGGTAAGCACTGCTGCATCGTACCGAACGCCAGCTTTGGGTCCTTCTGCATCGTATCCATAAGCCGATTGCAACCAATGCCATGCATGTGCCGAATGATTGCTGACGCCAAAATATAGACCGTTTTTACGTGCAAGTTTCTCCCAGATACCTACGATGTCTTTTTTCGGACCCACGTTCACTGAGTTCCAAGGATGGTATTTGGAATTGTACGCATCGAAATTATCGTGGTGATTGGCGAGTGCTACAAAATACTTGGCACCTGCCTTTTTATAAAGGGCCATCAGTTTTTCCGGATCCCAATTTTCCGCTTTCCACAAATTGTCAAATTCCATAAATCCGAATTCAGATGGGTGTCCGTAGTTCTTAACATGAAACTTATTCTGGCCATAGCCTTGAATGTACATATGACGGGCATACCAATCGCCTGCTTCAGGAACACATTGTGCCGACCAGTGTGCCCAAATTCCAAATTTCGCATCTTGGAACCATTCCGGACATTGATACTGCGCTATAAAGGACTCCCAACTGGCTTTGTATTTTCCGGGTGTAATTTTGTAGGTGAGGCTGTCTTGAGCAAGACTAAATTTTCCAATAAAAAGGATTACTACAAAAAGAATGCGTTTCATGATTTTAAGGACTTGTGTTCCTCGAATATACTACAATAACGCATTCTTTTTTTAGAAGTGTATAAATGACACTTTAATTACTTAAAAAGACATAGAGAAACAAACCGGTGCACCAGATCCAAAAAACTGTAAATACGATGTGGATGATTGTTTCAAATGACTTGCCCTTCCACAAATAGGGGCTGTACCAGAACAATTGGATGAGGAGTCGAAGGAACCAGAAGATGCTCAGTGCCGCTGCAATTGATTTTCCAAGTGAAGTGGAATGAAGCTCGGAAGGAAAGAATAAACACAGTAATCCCATTAGCAATACAGTAAGTGCAATGAAAAATGTGTGCACTTCCATCATTTGTTTATTGATCAGACTTAGTTTCCGCAAGTCTTCTTTCCAATTAAAATACTTAGGGAAAATTACATGCACAAGGGCCAATAGCACGAAAATACATCCGGTTAGTTGAAGGGCTGTGTTCATTTGTTCAAAATAAAGCAATGTACAAATGGGGTGATGTTTTGAATACGTTCGATTTTCAATCCCGCTTCCGCAAAATTCTGTTTCCATGTTTGAAGAGAGTGAAAATGGAAAAATCCTATGGTATAAGCCAAGAAGTTCCAGGGATCTCGTAGATGTTCAATGATATAAATTCGGCCTTCACTTTTGAGTACTCTGCTGCATTCGTTTAGAAAAACACTGCGTTCCTCATGGTTGCGTATTTCATGAGCGGCAAACATGAGGTGAACAATTTCTGTTGAAGCATCGGACAAAGGAATATGATTGTAGTTAATGGATGTGGTAGTTGCAGAGGGAGGATATTTTTGTCGCGCTTTTTTAATGGAAGGTTCGGTTTGATTTTCTTCGTTAAAGAAATCAAATTCAACAATGGTCGCATTAGGAAAAAGTTGCTTCAGTTGCGGGGTACATTCATCAAAGCCGGCATGAATTTGGGCCAATTGGAACCTCTTTTCTGAAGTTTCCAACCAAGGAAGTTGATAGAGGTCACTTCGATCGTAGATCAAATGAGTGATGATCAAAGAAGCGATGGCCGGCACCAAACTGCTGCCACAGGCGATCCATGCAACGGTTCGAAGCAATGGATTTGCTGAAAACACTGCCAACAACGCTAGAGCAGTGCAGGTAATCAATGCTAAAAGGTAGAAACGCAGGTTGAACTGCATTACATTCGCTACACCTTGGAAGGGGGAACGCGTTACCATTTTTCAACCCTCCCTTTTTCCCAACTATAGGGGATGTTTTGAATGGTAAAGGCATTAGCTAAAATGGCTCCTTCAAAAGGCGGCGACTTTAGAAGATCTATGGAACAATGATTTACCTCGATGGGTTGCGGATGCCAGTCTTCTCTATTGCCCTGAACGATCAAGAGTTCTTTTCGCTCCGGAAATACCGAGTAGGTAAAGGGTAGGGGGCCTGCAAAGCGGCGGGCTTCAGTCCAATTATTAAAAGGTGAGTCCTTTGGTAACGGTACAGTTCCTGCATCTTTCGAATAGGAAATATCAATACCTATTTCTTTTGATTGAATAGTACAATGATTCTCTTGTTTGGAGAAATTGATATCAATGGTTTGGTATTTATAAGAAGTAAAAATAGAGCCTAGTACTTCCATTTTTTTCCGATCGGTGTAGGAACGGATGATGTAGAGTCCTCTCTTTCTTTTTTGTTCAAGACTTACATGATCCACAAAAATTCGAAATCCTATTAAGTTGAAATTGTTTCCGAGAAAGGAAGGAAACAGTGCCGGTCGTAGTTTAGAGGTTTTAACAAATGCAAGGGTGATGAATCCCCATTCATCTTTCCAGGTTTCCAAAACAAGCGGTTCCGGTACCAATGGGGATAGTTTTTCTTTTGGCAGGGCAAAGCTCAGTACCACTGTTTCTTCTAATACTGCTTCTACTGCAAAAGGATGATATGATAATCGAATGGACAATTATTAATACTTTTTAAGCCGATGTACAAAATAGTACCATAGGAAAATACAAAATATAAATGCAAAAACGATGTTTCCATAGCCCCATAATAAAAGATCGGGGGCTAAGATTGTTTCGAGAATGTTCATCGTTAAGATCAACAACATCTGAAACAGTGCTGTTTGCTTAGGATACTTATTAAGAATTATCCAAATACCGATTGCCACTTCACCGATACCTATTAGTTGAGTTAGCGTGTGAGCATAATTGTTACCAAGTATGCGAGCAACGATGGCCTCA
>DGDD01000219.1 GCA_002385265.1 Chitinophagaceae bacterium UBA3961 | reverse complement strand
GCCTGTTCCCTTTGTCATAAGTGTTATATGTGGTTACTCTTCCGCTCACTGCTTGCTAATTTTATAAGATATTATAAAGTGTCATTATCGGTATGTTTTGACTAGATTTTTTAGTTCCCACTCACTTCATTCGCGATCAACTCCGCCTGTTTCAAAACCGTATCAGTAGCGAGCATTTGCATGTCGGGGGGGTAGCCGTATTTGCGGAGGAGGCGTTTTACGGCGACGCGGAGTTTGGCTTTGACGCTTTCTTTGATGGTCCAGTCGATGGAGGCGTTTTGACGGATCGTTTCGGTGAGTAATACGGCAAGCTCTCGCAATTTGTCTTTTTGCATCAATTCACGGGCACTGTCGTTATTGGCGACGGCTGTGTAAAAGGCATATTCGAAATCTGTGAGACCCATTTGCTTGGCTTCTTCATCACCCTTTACAATGTCCTTACTTAAGTTGATGAGCTCTTCAATTACTTCCGCAGCCGTCAAAATTTTGTTGTGGTATTTCTTGATGGAGTTTTCTAGCATTTCAAGGAAGGTACGACTCTGTATGAGGTTCTTTTTCGCCCTTGATTTAATTTCATCATTCAATAACTTCTTTAATACTTCCAAGGCTAGGTTCTTTCGTTCCATTCCTCTTATTTCCATCAAAAACTCCTCTGAAAGAATGGATATATCGGGCTTCTTGATTCCGGCTGCATCGAAAATATCAATGACTTTCTCAGATACCAAGGCTTTATCAATTACCTGACGGATGGTTGTTTCTATTTCTTCATCTGTTCTCCCGGTTCCGGTGGCATCAAATTTCGCTAACCTGGCTTTTACTGCTTGAAAGAACGCAATTTCATCTTTGGCATCCATCGCTTCATCGTGTGGTATGGCAATGGCAAATGCTTTGGATAATGCAGTCACTTCATTGATATAGCGTTTCTTTCCATCTTCCAATCCTAATATGTGCTCCTCCGCCGATAGTATCAGCGATAATTTTTTGGAGGTATCGGCATCGAAGTAGTCTTCGTACGCAAATCCGTGGAACATATTGGAGACTACTTCCAATTTCTCCCTCATCAGACTTACCGCTTGTTCCTGCTGCTCCGTTGGATCGCCCTTGCCACCGGCATCTGAGTAGAACGACAATGCTTTCTTCAAGTCTGCCGCAATACCTAGATAGTCTACAATTAGCCCACCCGGTTTGTCTTTATACACACGGTTGACCCTTGCAATGGCTTGCATTAGGTTATGACCCTTCATCGGTTTGTCGATGTAGAGGGTATGCATACTGGGCGCATCAAAGCCCGTGAGCCACATGTCGCGGACAATCACTAGTTTCAGTTCATCATCCGGATTCTTCATTCGTTCCGCCAACATTCTGCGTTGATCTTTAGTGGTATGATGTTTTGCAATTACTGGTCCATCGGAGGAAGCCGCTGTCATTACAACTTTGATCACACCCTTTGTTAAATCGTTGGAATGCCATTCCGGTTTTATGGCAATGATGGCATTGTATAGCTCTACGGCGATTCTTCTGCTCATCGATACTATCATTCCTTTCCCTTCAAATGCCTCTTGGCGTTGGGTGAAATGGCTGACAATATCTTTCGCTATGTTTTGTATGCGATTCTCACTTCCTACCAAAGCTTCTAATTGCGTCCATTTTGCTTTGGCTTTTTGGGTGTTGGTGAGGTCTTCTTGTTCCAATTCATCGTCCAGTTCATCAACAAGTTGGCGGCCCTCTTCACTCAGATTTACCTTCGCTAGTCGACTTTCATAATAGATACGAACAGTGGCGCCGTCCTCTACTGCTTGAGCGATATCGTAGATGTCAACATAATTCCCGAATACAGCGGGGGTATTTACATCTGTGTTTTCGATAGGTGTACCAGTAAAGCCGAGGTAAGTGGCATTGGGTAATGCATCGCGCATGTATTTGGCAAAGCCATAAACTACTTTCTTGCCAATCACACTTCCGTTTTCGTCTTTTGCATCTACAGTTTTTGCTCTAAAACCGTATTGGGTTCTGTGTGCTTCATCGGCAATCACCACAATGTTTTTTCTATCAGAAAGAAGTTCGTATACATTCCCTTCTTCCGGTTGAAATTTTTGGATGGTGGTAAAAATGACACCGCCTGAAGCCACTTTTAGTAATTCTTTTAATTGATATCGATCCTCAGCTTGCACGGGTTCTTGTCTCAGTAACTGTTTCGATGCAGCGAAAGTGTCGAAAAGCTGATCGTCGAGGTCATTACGATCTGTAATCACGAGAACGGTTGGGTTGTCGAGTGCCAATACGATTTTACCAGTATAAAATACCATCGACAAAGACTTTCCACTTCCCTGTGTATGCCATACCACTCCTCCCTTGCGGTCTCCCACAGGTTGACTACTCACCGCCGGTAATCCATAACTCACCGGATACTCCCCCAAATCAAGCTCGCGCCCATTCCCCTCCTTTGGAGGGGTGCCCGTTAGGGCGGGGTGGTTTGTATTCTCCTTTGGAGGGGTGCCCGATAGGGCGGGGTGGTTTGTATTCTCCTTTGGAGGGGTGCCCGATAGGGCGGGGTGGT
>DGDD01000003.1 GCA_002385265.1 Chitinophagaceae bacterium UBA3961 | reverse complement strand
GGTCGCTTTTATAGCAGCCGGAAAATTACCCGACTCTCCTACGGCTAACACAGCTCTCGCAATAATAAATCCTAAAACAGACACGGGAACAGTTACAATTCCTAACCATCCCAATACCGGCATTAAGGCATTGCCCATTGGAATAGCCAAGGCATGAACAATAGCACCTAAGGACCAAATGATAATTGCCCATGTATAACCCTTTTTCGTTCCTAATTTATCCAGAATCCTTCCTGCAAAAAGCAATGCAATGGCATAGGTTAATTGAAAAGCAGCGGCAATATCTGCATATTGACTATTACTCCAATTAAATTCTTCCTCTAAACTCGGCTTCAACAAACTCAATACTTGACGATCGAGGTAGTTGATAGTGGTGGCGAAGAGCAAGAGTCCGCATATCGTCCATCTAAATTTTCCTATGGCAGTTTGCATGGCAATGTTTTATCGTTTAATGGACCGAACGAGTTCCAATCCCTTTTGTGTTAATGCGGTTAATTGATCGTATTGTTGAGATTCCAGTACTTCTTTCGTAATAAGTTTAGATCCTAAACCTACAGCTATCACTCCGGTGCTGAACCATTCAGTTAAATTCTTCTCAGTTAATTCTACTCCCCCTGTTGGCATGAATAGCATATCGGGAAACAATTCCTTTATTGCCGAAACGAATCCCGGACCCAAGATATTTCCCGGAAACAGTTTTACGAATCGAGCTCCCAAACTATGTGCAGTTGCAATTTCAGTTGGAGTCATACAACCCGGTATCCAAAGCTTACCGGCTTCATGAACCGTATAGGCCACTTCCGGCGTTACCACCGGTGCAATGATAAAATCTGCCCCGGCACTTATAAAAGAATCGGCTTCTTTCGATGTTTTGATTGTTCCAATCGCTAACAGTAATTCCGGCCACCGTGTTTTCTTTTCTTTCACCAAGGCCGTAAAATTCACCAATGCAGCTTCTCCCCTGTTTGTATATTCAACTATTCGAATTCCTGCTTTGTACAAGGCATCGATCACGTTGATGCTTACCTGTAGATCACTATGAAAAAAGAGTGGAATGATTCCTTGCTCTTTTACCTTTTGTATGATTAGTCTATTCTCCATGTTTCAAATTTTCGAGCACTGCGGCAACTGTTTGAGCCGTAGCATCTCCCTTTTCCTGTAATTTACCAAAAGCAGCCGCAGCAGCAAAATTGATGGTATCTTGATGCGATTGCTTGTTTACCAATGAATAGATGAGTCCACCCATAAAACAATCGCCACTTCCAATTTTATCTACTACTGAAATGGTGAAAAATTGTTTCGACACCCACTGTTCGTTCTTGTTATTCAATGAAGCATAATATTTCAATCCTTCGGCGTCGTCGAACCGAAAGGTATTGGCCACCAATTCACAGTTTGCGAATTTGCTCATTATTTCAACGGAAGTTTTAGTGGCGTGTGCTAGGTATTTCTCTTTTGAAGCGTTTTGATGAATATCCGCATCAATGCTTGTACCTAAGAGTTCCGCTGCACTCCAAATATTCCCCATAATGAGATCGCAATAGGCTGCCAGTTTTGGCATGATTTCAACAGGAGCCTTCCCATATTTCCACAATCGAGAACGGTAGTTTAAGTCTACAGAGATTTTTAACCCCAATTTCGAAGCAGCGATCAGGGCTTCTTCACACAAATCTGCAACTTGCTGATTTAAAGCAGGGCTTATGGCACTGAAATGAAACCATTGATATCCTTTCAACACTTCTTCCCAATTAATGATTCCGGGTTTGAGTTCGGAGAAGGAAGAATAAGCACGATCGTAGATAACACCTACACTTTTCAAATCGGCGCCCTGGGTTAGGTAATAGGTTCCTATTCTATTGCCTGAGATGTGAATAGGGCTGGTATCAATCTTCTTTGATTGGATATGATTTTTAATATCAGTAGTAAGAGTATTGTCGGGCAATGCAGTCATGTAACCCACTTCCTGATTCCAAGATGCGAGGGCAGTTGCCACATTCAATTCTGCTCCCCCTACAAAAACAGGCAAGGAAGCTTGCTTGATCCACTCGCCATTAGCAGCGGGTGAAATTCTCAACAACAATTCACCAAAGCAAAATATTTTCATGTTCTATTTTAGTTCTTTTACTGGTGCGGGATCCATATCGGTATACACCAAATTTTCACCTGCCATTCCCCAGATAAAACCATAATTGGAGGTACCACAGCCAAAATGCGCACTCCAAGGAGGAGAAATAATGGCCTCGTTGTTCTTTACCACAATATGCCGAGTTTGCTGCGGTTCTCCCATAAAGTGAAAGATACGCTGTTCTTCAGGCAAATCGAAGTAGAAGTATACTTCCATTCTACGTGTATGCGTATGTGGGGGAATGGAATTCCAAACAGAACCCGGTTCAAGGGCTGTTAGGCCCATTACCAATTGGCAACTTTGAATTCCGTCGAGGTGTATGTATTTGTAAACAGTTCTTTTATTAGAGGTTTCTACTGCTCCTAATTGAACAGGCGCAGCAGCGTCTTTTTTCATGGTTTGAACCGGATAGCTGTGATGGGCCGGTGCAGAAAGCAAATAAAAAAGAGCCGGTTGTTTTGCATCTGCTGATGAAAAGCGAACTATTTTGCTGCCCTTTCCGGCATATAAGCAATCTGCCTTATCGAGATTATAGTTGGCTCCATCAACTTCTACGCTACCCTTTCCACCCAAATTAATGATTCCTAATTCTCTTCTTTCTAAAAAATACTCGGCTCTCAATTCAGGGTGATTGGGCAGGTCAATGATTGTATCAACTGGAACTACACCACCGATGATTACACGATCATAGTGCGTGTACGTGAGATTTATTTTATTTGGAGCCATCAAGTCTTGAACCAAGAAATTTTCTCTTAGTTCTTCAGTGTTCATTTGAGCAGTCTCCTTTTTGCTTTGCGTGAAACGAATTTCCATGATGACGGTAGTTTATCGGCCCATCCAACCACCGTCAACGATGATGATGGTGCCATTTACATAATTGGATGCATTTGATGCGAGGAATACCACGGCTCCTTTTAGATCGTCGGGAGTACCCCAGCGACCTGCCGGTATTCTTTCCAAGATACTTTTACTTCTAACGGGGTCGGCGCGCAAGGCCGCCGTATTATCGGTTGCAATATAACCCGGTGCAATGCCATTCACATTCACTCCTTTAGAGGCCCATTCATTGGCCAGGGCTTTTATTAAACTTGCAACGGCTCCTTTGCTTGCTGCATAGCCCGGCACATTGATTCCGCCTTGAAAACTAAGAAGGGAGGCTGTGAATATAATCTTGCCTGAACCTTGCTCAATCATCTTCTTACCAAACTCACGAGCCAGAACAAATGGTGCATTTAAATTAATATCAATAACCCGATCCCAATAATCGTCTCCATGTTCCGCAGCAGGTGCTCGCATAATAGTGCCCGCATTGTTGACCAAGATATCAATAATTGGATGTTTTGAATGTACTGATTCGAGAAATTTATAAATGCTTTCTTTATTGGAAAGATCGGCTTGGAAGGCGTTGAAATTTCTGCCTAAAGCATTTACTTCCCTTTCAACTTCACTCCCTACTAGTTCTATAGAGGCTGAAACTCCAATGATGTTGGCCCCTGCTTCAGCTAGGGCGAGTGCCATTGCTTTGCCGATGCCCTTATTGGCACCGGTTACCAGTGCTGTTTTCCCTTCTAAACTAAATGCTTTTACTATTGACATGATTCTTTTTTATAGCACACCTGCTTATGCCTTGATAGCTGCGTTGTGTGTTTCTGTAAGTTGCCACCCGAAATACTGCTGTGCATTTCTGAAACAAATATCTTGAACGATTCCACCAATATGGTTTAGATCATTGGGTATCTCTCCATTTTCCATTTCATGTCCGAATAAATTACACAGAATTCGTCTGAAATATTCGTGACGGGGGAAAGACAGAAAGCTTCGTGAATCAGTAAGCATGCCTACAAACTTGCTCAGAAGACCCATATTACTGAGCGCATTGAGCTGTTTGGTCATTCCATCTTTTTGATCTAAAAACCACCAGCCTGAACCCCATTGTACTTTACCTGCAACCGAACCATCGTTAAAATTACCAATCATAGTGGCGAACAATTCATTGTCGGCCGGATTCAAATTATAAATAATGGTTTTTGCGAGTTTGTCGTTGGTATCGAGTCTATCGAGAAACTTTGCAAGTGCTCTTGCTTGAGAAAAATCTCCGATGGAATCCCAGCCGGTATCGGGGCCCAATTGTTTGAGCATTCGTGAGTTGTTGTTGCGAATGGCTCCTAAATGGTATTGTTGCACCCAATTCTTTTCATGATCCCATTCTGCAAAAATCACCAGCATTGCAGATTTGAATTTGATCTTTTCCTCGGGCGTTAAACTTCCGCCTGAACGAATTTGCGCGAAGATGCCAACGATTTCAGTTGAAGTGTAATCCGCTGCATAAATCTGTTCCAATCCATGATCGGAAACAGAACATCCATTCTCGGCAAAATAATCGTGACGCTTTTTCAATGCCGATAGGTAATCATTGAAAGTGCTGATCGATGTGTTTGCAGCTTGTTCTAATGCAGTTAAGTATTTATTGAATGTGATGGTATCGTCAACATTCATTGCTTTATCGGGACGAAAAGCAGGAACTACTTTAACTGCCCAATTGTCTTTTTTGATTTTCTGGTGGTATTCCAATGAATCAATGGGGTCATCGGTAGTACAAACAACTTTTACATTCATCTTTTCAAGAAGGCCCCGAACACTGTATTCTTTTGTTTGAAGCAATGAAGAACTCTGTTCATAGATCCTTGCCGCAGAATCTGCATTCAAAATTTCGTTGATTCCGAAATAACGCTGTAGTTCTAGGTGTGTCCAATGATACAAAGGATTCCTCACAGTGTAGGGAACAGTGGCAGACCAAGCTTGAAACTTTTCCCAATCCGATTTTTCGCCGGTAATAAATGCTTCGTTCACGCCATTGGTTCTCATGGCGCGCCATTTATAGTGATCACCATTCAACCATACTTGGGTAATGTTATCAAAATTCTTATCAGCTGCCATTTCATTTGGTGGCAGGTGATTGTGATAATCGATGATGGGCATCGGCTTTGCAAATTCTTCGTACAATTTGATCGCCGTGTTTGTTTCCAACAAAAAGTGCTGATCTAAAAACTTCTTCATCATTTCAAATTTATAATGAAACCCCTCTTTTCCAAGGAATAAAATCGTCTTGATTTAATTGCACCGCTTTGGGAATGATCTCACCACTTGCCGCTTTGATACAGTATTCAAGTATCTCCTCTCCCATTTGTTCGATGGTTTTCTCGCCATCAACAACCGGACCGCAGTCAATATCGATGATATCGTTCATTCTTTTGGTTAACTGGCTGTTAGTGCTCACTTTAATAACCGGACAGATAGGATTGCCGGTCGGCGTACCGAGTCCGGTTGTAAATAAAATCAATGTAGCACCACTTGCTGCTTTTCCTGTTGTGGCTTCAACATCATTGCCGGGAGTGCAAACCAAGCTTAGACCTGGTTTGGTGGCCTTTTCTGTGTAGTCTAACACATCTACCACGGGCGAAGTGCCTCCTTTTCTAGCAGCGCCTGCACTTTTCATAGCATCGGTGATCAGGCCATCTTTTATATTTCCGGGCGAAGGATTCATGTGAAATCCGGAACCAACCGCAGTAACGGAAGCCTCATAGCTTTTCATCAAATGCATGAATTTGCGGGCCAATGGTTCAGAAACCGTTCTATCTACCAATTCTTGTTCAACACCACAGAGTTCAGGAAATTCTGCCAATAGTACTTTTCCTCCTAGTCCTACTAAAAGATCGGAGCAATATCCAACTGATGGATTGGCAGAAATACCACTGAAACCATCACTTCCGCCACATTTTACGCCTAAGCAAAGTTTATCAAGCGTTGCAGGAGCTCTTTTTAATTGATTGATCTGCTTCAAACCTTCAAACGTTTTTTTGATGGCGTCGCTGATCAATTGTTCTTCACTAACCGATTGTTGCTGTTCGAAAATATAAAGTGGTTTATTAAAATCTTTGTTCTGTATTTTCAAATCATTTAAGAAATCATTGACTTGGAGGTTCTGACATCCCAAGCTCAATACTGTAATACCTCCAACATTGGGATGATTGGCATAAGCAGCTAATAATTTACCAAGAACTGCTGCGTCTTGTCGAATACCACCACATCCGCCTTGGTGATTCAAAAACTTAATTCCATCTACATTTTCAAAAAAGCGCTTTTTAGAATGTTGGGGCTGCAAATCGAGGACTGAAAGATCATCGATGCTCTGATCATTGGCAATTGCTTCTTTCAGCAAGGAAGCAAATTGCTTGTAGCGATCAGCAACTGCGTAACCCAATTCATTGTGCAGCGCTTCTTTGATCACATCGAGGTTTCTATTCTCACAGAAAACTGTTGGAATGAAAAGCCAATAGTTAGCAGTACCCACTGATCCATCTTCTCGATGATATCCATTAAAAGTTCTGTTTTTAAATTTTGAGACATCCGGTGCATGCCATTGAAAATCGATGTGACGGTAGTCGTAAGGTTCAGCGGCATGTTTTACATTTTCAGTAGTAATGCGTGCGCCCACAGGAATAGCAGAAACTGCTTTTCCCACCAACACACCGTACATGATCACCTCATCACCGGGTTGGAGTAAATTGGTTACGAATTTGTGTTTCGCAGGCACATCGTCTACCAATACATAGCTATTCCCATCATAGGCCACTTGATCGCCCTTCGTCAAATTACGCAGAGCCACCAACACATTGTCTTTCTTATGTACTTTTAATACTGCCTGTTTCAACTTTATGCTTTTTTGCTTTATACTAAAGAAGCTTCTCGAATTGTTTGGATCGAAAATTGGAGGCTTTGCACTTTATCGAGGAATGCAGCCACTGTTTCTACCCATCCGGGAATTTGAGTTAAGTCGGTTCCCCACAAATTTTGATTAGAAGAAACGGCACGCACTAAATCTTGACCTTGATGAGCAGCCCATGCCTCTGCCAAAATCGGTGACTTATCATCGTTCACTTCATAGGTTTTTCCATTTCTCGTTCCTTGATATTTGCCGTTCTCGCCCAAGCTCACTTGCATAAATGACAAATAGGCTGCAAACCCAAATGCCATTTTTTGTGGCACTTTATTGAAACGCTCTACGTATTTTAGAATGAGAGGCACGTTACGCATCGTCATTTTTGAACTATACTGCATGGTTATGCTCAGCCATTTGTGTTCAATAAATGGATTCTTATATCGATCCAACACAGCGTCTGCAAAATCTAAAGCAGCATCTAACGAAATATTCTCAACGGTGAGTGATCTGGCGATCTCCTCTCTCATCAATTCACTGATGAATTCAAAAAAATGAGGATTGTTCATAGCTTGTACTACCGTTTCAAATCCGAGTAGATGCGCCATTCCGCAAGTGAACGTATGGGAGCCATTTAATAAACGAAGTTTCAATTCTCTGAATCGCTCAATGTCGGGCGCTACCACTACTCCATTGTCAATTGAAGAAAAAGAAAGCACTTCAGCTACTTTTGGATGATTGGCTTGTATTGCCCATAAACTATAAACTTCAGACATGATAGCCAATTCATCATCGTATCCTATTTCTTGAACTAACGATTGGTATTTATCGGCGGGGAGTTTACCGGGCACGATACGATCTACCAAAGAATTGCAAAAATGATTGTGTTGTTCTAACCAATCCAGGAATTCAAATTCTAATTTATTTAAATGAGCCAATTCAACGATAATAGAAGCGAGTTTATCACCATTGTTAGGGATCAGTTCTGTTGGCACTATCACTAATCCTTTAGAAGAATCATTTCCAAAAGTTTTAAATCGATGATACAGTACCGCCAATAATTTTCCCGGGAAAGAAGAGGGCGGTGTGTTGTGAATAGAATCGGTCGTATCTAATGTGATCCCAACTTCTGTGGTATTTGAAATAATGAGACTTAATTCAGGATTTTTTGCCACTTCAAGAATGGCATTCCAATCTTTCTTTGCGGAAACCACACGACTAATGGAAGCATTCAACACTACTTCATCTACTTGAACGCCTTTATCGATACCTCGAATAACGTGTGTGTATAAACCGTTTTGTGTGTCAAATGCATCGGCTCCGTTTGAATCTGTAGACTTCACTACAACAATTCTACCATTGAAAACCCCTTGTTTATTGGCTTTGTCGATAAAGTAATCGGGCAGGCCGCGCAATAGTACGCCTGTACCAAATTGCAATACCTTTTCCGGTAGATTAAAATAGGTAGAAGTGGGCGTCTCAATTTTTCGAGAAGCGTTGTTTTGATTCAATGTTTGTTTTGAAATAATCATGGTTGTTCCGGTTTCCATTTTGTACCAAACACCCAAGATGGCTTTATGTCTTGAGGTTTGATGAAATCAGGTAAATTATTTTTGAACCAGGCGAAGTCGCCGGCTTTTCTATGACAATTGAAATAATAGATTCTATGTCCCCACTGAATGGTATTTGTAGGAACATAGACTCTATAAATGGCGCTGTCTCTCATATTATCGGCGAAATTGCAATTCACCAAATAGATTTGAGCATCGCGGTGGTATCGGCCGAGCAGGAATCCATCGTAGCCTTTGAAGCTACAATTCATTAAAACTGATTTAGAATCTTCGTATTTACTACCATCATGCCAGATTGCGGCGGTTCCGTTATGGGCAATGAATTCGCAGTTTTCAGCCCAAGCCCAGCCGCGTGGGCAGTAGAAATCTACTCCACCTTCCATTACACAGTCTTTAAAATAAAATAGACCTTCAGCAACATTCCAAGGGCTCACGGTATCTCCACCAAAAGCACGAAAGTGGCAATTTATGGCTTTCAAACGAGTAGCTGCCATAGTGCGCAAGGCCATTTGATGACCATTCTTTGCAATTTTCTTTTGATGGGTGAGTGTATCAAAGGCGCAAGCCACTAGTCGTTCTTTATCATTATCGAAGCCGTAGCTATTAGTAATTGTTAAGTTCTTGAGCGTAATATCGTTTCCATCTACATTTAAAGTAGCTACTCCCCAGTCTTCATTGTGAATGCAGCGCCACTCGTCGCGTGCTATAGAAGAAGTGATGATTGTTTTGGCACGATCATGCCCTTCAAGAATGATGTTACTTTTCTCCAAGTAGATTTTTTCATTGTATACCCCATTCTTGATATAGATACAACGCGATTGAGATGAATTGGTATCGAGACTATTGATGGCTGCTTGAATGGATTTGAAATCGCCGGAACCATCTTTAGCAACAACAATCTTTTTCTGTGCTTGAGAATTCAAGCTCAGCAATAGAACAGTGAAAAATGGAAGTATAAAAACTATTCTCATTTTCTAACCGGTATTTGTTTAAGCAACCACTCCACGAGGTCGGTTGCAGCTTGAAAATTTTGATATTCTGCAGGAAGCTTTCTTCCATCAACGTATTCATTGTAAAACCAAGGATCGCCAACGGCAAACACTGTTCCTTTTCCCAATTTTGCAATCGCCATTAGTACTTCTTTGTTTTCTGTATAAACGGCAGTTGCCGGAGCTTTGATTGTAATGGTACACAATTGCTTGATGAATACTTTGTCGCAATGCTTGAAGATGGGATGTCCTTTGGGTATCAACAAAGCACCTTGCTCAAACTGATTGTTGATTACATCGTGACGCATGTTTTCATTCCAAAACATTCCAAAGTTTGATACCAACTTGTTGTAGTTTTTAAACTCTACATTGTTAGAATCATTTGCCATTAACACCAATACACCTCCATTTCTTACATATTCTACAATGGCGTCGATATGGGTTTGTTCAATATAATTAGGCGTTTTATTTTCCTTTGGCCAATCGGGATCAATGAGAAAATAAACACTAGCATTCTTAAGATTCGATTTAGTAGGGGCTTCGTTCAACAAACCGGTAGTTGCATTTCGAGACTCGAAAATGGAGGAAAGAAAGGAGAACCCTCCATTGTCTTTTTCATTCCACTTATAATGGAAAACTATTTTATTACTGAAAGCGTCTTGTTTGGTTTCGCGGTTGAAATAGTTGTCCATAAGTACATTCACAGGCTTGCTCTTATCCAAGAATGGAATCTTTTCTATTTCAGAAGCGGCCAGTAAAAAAGCGCCCATTCCTTTTGGATCGTTTACAATCACCGGCTCACTCATATAATATGCAAAAGAACCATCGCGATAAGGATTACCACCCAAGCCACTTACTTGAACCGTTCCGTAGAGATTGGTTTGGTTGTTTTCTTCTTTAATAAACTTTGTAAGGATCCCCTTGTATGCCTTTTGCGCTAGGACTCTATAAGATGCTGGCAAATATCCTTTTCGAACGCCTTTGGCAAGTGCATATACAAACTGAGAGGAAGCAGAAGCTTCAAAATAGTTCTTTTGCTTATCGGGACCGTTGTAGTTTAGTATGTCTAACCACAGTCCGGTTATCGGATCCTGTTGCTTTGCAACTGCAACAGCCAATCGATTAAGGATTGCAATAAGTGCTGCTCGTTTGGGATGATTATTAGGAAACCAGTCTAAAGCATCTACCAAAGCAGTAGCGTACCAGCCCATTGCTCGTGCCCAAAATAAGGGAGAAGTGCCGCTTGCGGGGTTTGACCATTTTTGCTGTTTGGATTCGTCCCAGGCATGGTAGAGTAATCCTGTTTTTGCATCACGTGCATGCGCTTCCATCCAAATGAACTGATTCGCGATATCATTGAAGGCAGTATCTTCTTTTGCCAAGTCGGCATATTCTGCATAGAAAGGCTCTGCCATGTACAATCCATCGAGCCACATTTGGTAGGGATATACTTTCTTGTGCCAGAAGCCGCCCTCTGCTGTTCTTGGATGCTTTGCCAATTGTTCTCTCAAGGTTTTGGCAGCCTTGAGGTACTTATCTTTCTGGGTAACTTTGTACAATAGGAGTAAGATCTTTCCATTATTTACATTATCAATATTGAAATCTTCTTGTTTGTACGTTTTGATAGTGCCGTCTTCTCTTACAAAAAAATCGATCTGCTTTTGAATGTAATTGAAATAGGTTACATCTCCGGTTTGATACCAGAGTTGTTCCATTCCCTTCAAGATTACACCCATATCGTAGGTCCACTTAGCGGGTTTTTTATCCAATGCAAATGAATCGGCCCAGATGGTTCTTACTGTAGTGCCAAGTTTCGCTCCCCAGGATTGCGAGAAGACCTTGCAAGACAGCAATAGTAATAATATGGTCAGAAGTTTTTTCATTGCAAACTGATCGCTTTTTCTGTAGCACCGAGTTCAAATACGATGGGGTTAGCAGTAGTGTTGATGCCCGACTTTTGAAGATTGATGCCTTTGTTGCGCTCGCCACTGATTCGTACTCCCGGCTTGGCGTTTCCACTTAATAGGCAATTGGTAAATATCAGTGCATCGCTGTTTATTATGTCTACAGCGTAAGATTCCGAAGCTTCTATTTTCAAATCTGTGAAGCTAATATTAGAAGCTTCTTGAATATCCAGACCGTACTTTGCTTTGGCTACGATATTTGAAAGTTTCACCTCTTTCACATGCATTTCAGGAATGCCACGAATAAAGATAGCTTTTTCGGCTCCATTACAGAACACGTTTTTGATCACGAAGTTTTTAAACTGCGGAGTGGTTTCGTCAACCGGTTTGAATTCTACTTTAGGCAGTTCTCTTTTTTCTCCGGCTAAGGGAATGGGGTCTTTGGCCATGTAGTACATATCGAATAAGATGGCTTCACCGGGAATGTCTTTCATGTAAATATTCTCAACGAAGATGTTTTCCACTATCCCACCACGACCACGCGTTGTTTTAAAACGAAGACCGATATCGGTACCAATGAAGGTGCAATTGCTTACATAAATATTTCTCGCACCACCACTCATTTCACTACCAATCACAAAACCGCCGTGAGCCGCGTAAACGGTGCAACCTTTAATAGTAACGTTTTCAGTAGGCACTCCACGTTTCCTTCCTTCTTCATCGCGACCGCTTTTGATGCAAAGGGCATCGTCACCCACGTCAAAAACCGAATTTTCAATAAGCACATTCTTACAACTTTCTACATCGATGCCATCACCATTTTGTGCATACCACGGGTTCTTAACCTTTACATTTCTAACAGTAAGCTGTTCATTTAAAATTGGATGCAAGCACCAAGCCGGAGAATTTTGAAATACTACTCCTTCCAATAAAATGTTTCTGCATTCATTTAGTACCACCAAATTGGGGCGTAAAAAATCTTTTACGGACTGATAGTATTCAGCTGTTTTATCGGAACTGATGAATCCGGGATTCTTTTCTTGACTTCCTTTGATACTTTTAGCAGAAGGATACCATGTTTTTTTATCTTCACTCAAAACCCCACCTGAGCTCACTAGTTTCTTCCACTGTGTTTCATTGAGTTTGTCTTTCTTCACCATTCTCCAAGCATCGCCATTTCCATCAATGATTCCATTACCGGTAATAGCGATATTGGTTGCTTTATTGGCAGAAATTGGAGATTGATTTCTCATTTGCGGGACGCCCTCCCAATTACCTTGCACCAATGGATATTGACCGAAATCGGAAGTGAATAATAGTGTAGCGCCTGTTTTTAAATGAAGGTTGATGTTTGAATGCAGAACAATAGGGCCGGTAAGAAACAATCCGGAGGGAATTTCCACCACTCCTCCCCCTTTTTTACTGAGCTTTTCAATAGCAGAATTGATTGAAACAGTATTCAAGGTAAGTCCATCGCCCTTCGCTCCCAACTTCAAAATAGACAAGGTATCTTTTTTGAATTTGGGAACCACCACCTTCGGCAGTTGAGCAAAGGCAAAACCTACCCACAATAATAAGCCCAACACAATAGCAGTTCTTCTCATACGGCGCTCGTTTACATCAGTTTAATGTACAATTCTAGTTTCTTTGGAAGGAAGATTCTACTTTCGAATCCACTTTATTTACGAAAACGTTATCGGAATCGTTATCGTAATTTTTTTATTAAGTTGCTTTTACTGCTTGGCGCGCTAAAAGCCTCCATTCACCCTTTTTTTTAACCCATACTAACATTACCCAAAGATGCGCTTCTCCCGGCCTTCCATTATCATTTGTGATGGCATCCAATTTATGGCGAACGATAGCAGTGTTTTTTTCGATTTTTATGGTTTGTTCGGAAATTGAGATTGAGACAAAATCAGATTTCCCTAATACCAATTTGGAAACAAAATCGGCTTGGGTGTCAATTACGCCACTGCTATGACCATAAGTCAATTGAGCCATCGTTAAATCCAATAAACTTG
>DGDD01000226.1 GCA_002385265.1 Chitinophagaceae bacterium UBA3961 | reverse complement strand
TACCTACAAAAAACCCAAAGCCATCATCGGAAACAATGTTTCCATTGGTCACAACGCCCTGGTACATGGCTGCACCCTTCACGACAATGTGCTCGTTGGCATGGGGGCCATTGTTATGGACAATGCCGTAGTACATTCCAACACCATAATTGCCGCCGGAGCAGTGGTACTGGAAAATACTGTTTGCGAGCCTGCCAGCATCTATGCCGGCGTACCCGCCAAGAAGGTGAAAAGCATTGAGCCTGAACAAATAAGCGGTGAAATTGACCGAATTGCGAACAACTATGTTCGATACGCCGATTGGTTCCGCGATCAGGTATAATTAAGAAAAAGGCCGCCCCAACTTGCTTTTACGGAATAATAACTGTAGGTTTAAATACGTTAACCCTTGAAAAGTACCCTATATGCCCCGTAATCGAACACTCCTTAGCGCCCTGTTGCTAGTATCAATTTTCCTATCCGGATCTTCCTGTAGTTTATGGAATAAAGCGTTCGGACCCAAATATGGATGTCCGGCCGGTAGTGCTGTTGGTGCCGAAAAACTGCTGAGTGGGCAAAAAGTTCCCAAACAAAAAAAGTTTAAAGCATAAACAGCAGCAAAACGCTCCTGTTATTTCATCATCTAAATCCGACACATATGAGTCTTACCCTACGAAACGATTTTGGCTGTACAGAAGCTATTATTGACGATGATTGCGGATTGAAGCGTTTTTATGAAGTAGCAAACATTCTCAGCGATGATCTCGAAATCAAATTCACTAAAAAAGAAGATGATTTTGACACCCTCACCTGGTGCTTTGCTTATAAAAATCATGCACTAACCCTTCACTACAACATCTACACCGGTATCTCTATCTTCCCTCATAAATTTAGAGAAGCCCCTAGGAACGATAATGAAGCAGTAGTGGAAGTTGCCAAATTTCTAGAGAACAAATTACTGATACATACAGCAAAACGATTCTTGTCATAAGAAGTAAAAAATTAAAGTCAGCTATTTCTAGCTGACTTTTTTATTTCTTGTTGTATTTCTGCACCGGTTCTTCAATACTCTCTAGTATTCCATAGTAACTTACAAACCGGTCTTCACTTATTTTCCCATCTCGAACAGCCTGCTTCACCGAGCATCCGGGCTCGTTGATGTGCATGCAGTTATTAAATTGACATTCTTGAATCAAGGACCGCATCTCCGGAAAATAATGGGAAAGCTCTTGCTTGCTAATATCAACAATTCCAAACTCCCTCATACCCGGCGTATCAATCAATTTGCCGCCCCCCGGCACCTCATGCATTTCTGCAAATGTAGTAGTGTGCATACCCTTTCCACTCCAACCACTTACATCTTGCGTACGCACATCCAAATCGGGAATCACCACATTTATCAAACTCGATTTCCCAACTCCACTATGCCCGCTGAACAAGCTGATCTTATTGTGCAAACTGGCTTTCAACTCTTCCATTCCCTCGCCTGTTACTGTACTGGTTCTTATTACTTTGTAGCCAATTGATTCATACATGTCCTTATACGATTCAAACAGCTCTTCTTCTTTCTTTCTATACAAATCGGCCTTATTGAACACTACAATTGAAGGAACATGATAGGCTTCCGAAGCCACCAAAAAACGATCAATGAACCCTTGCGAAGTTCTTGGCTCGCGAAGCGTGGCAATCAAAAAACTTTGATCAAGATTTGCTGCTACAATATGATGCTGATGCTTTACCCTCGGGCTTTGACGATTGATATAATTTCTCCTTTCCTCAATCTTTGTAATCATCACCGTTTGCTCGAGGTCATTCTCCATTTCAATTTCCACCCAATCGCCCACAGCAATAGGATTGGTAGAAGTAATTCCATCAATCTTAAACACGCCCTTCATTCGGGCATGATATATATTACCTGCTTCGTCTTTTACAACGTACCAACTTCCGGTCGATTTGTATACCAAGGCTCTCATTATGGCAAAGCTAAGAAATAATATGAGGAGAAGAGGAGCGAGGAAAAGAGGAGCGAGGAGGCGAGGAAGGAGGAGAAGAGGGAAGAGGCTGAAATTAGTGAGTTAGTAGATTTGAGAATGAGGATGGTGGTGAGATAGGATAAAAGCAATTGTTGCCATTAAATGATAGGCAATGCTTATCCGGAAATTTTACGCAGCAATAGCCATCGGAACAGGAGTTCGAGCACCAGAAAAATGCCTGCTAGTAGGGCCCATGGATGAAAGCGTTCAATATAGCGCTTTAAAGTAGTTACTTCAACGCGTGATCGTTCCAACTGATCAATTTCATTGTATATTTTCTGAAGACCATCTTTATCGCGTGCCTTAAAATAGAGGCCACCGGTTTCTGAGGCAATGGAGCGCATCAAGGTTTCAGAGCTTTCTGCTCCTACCCCAATGGTGTACACCCGAACTCCGTAACTTTTTGCCATCATCCGGGCTTCCACCGGAGAAATTCGACCTCCTTGGTCGTCACCATCGGTTAACAAGATCACTACCTTACTCTTGGTAGCAGCGGCTTTCAAACGAGCCACACTAATACCCAAGCCGTCGCCAATGGCTGTGCCATCTTCTAATAGTCCTTTTTGAATGCCATTTATTTGCTGAAGCAATACCTCCTTGTCGGTAGTTAATGGCACTAGTGTAAAACTCTCACCCGAAAAAATAACGACTCCTATACGATCGGTTGCGCGGCTTTTCACAAAATTAGCGGCCACTTCTTTTGCCGCTTCTAAACGATTGGGGAGAAAATCTTCTTCCAACATACTACCACTTACGTCCATACACAAAACAATATCGATCCCCTCTCCTTCTTGTAAATTTTCATCGAATCGTGTTTGAGGGCGTGCCAAAGCAACAATTAGGGCACTTATGGCAAGAAGTCGAAACAAAAAAGGGAGATGTCGCATGGCCATTCGAAAACTACTTATTTTTCGAACAGATGGATTGATGGTTAATTCAAACGCGCCTGATAGTTTACGTTGCTTCCAAGCATACCAGAGAATCATCAACGGGAGTACGGCGAAACCCGCGAATGCCATCGGCCATGCAAAATGAATATGTTGGAACCAACTATACAACATGCTTATAAATTCTGATATGCTTTAATACTTATTTCTGTTACAAACCAACTCTTTTCCATTTCCTCTTTAGAAGGGATGTATTTCGCGAACTTTACAAAATCGGATAACCGCAGTGTTTGAATCAACAGTTCCAATTGTTCCTTCGGTAACAAACTGTGTTTCAAAAACTGAATCATTTCTTGATTCGTTTTATCTAATGAAGAAAATTCTTGTGTTTGTTGAACGTACCAACGGAAGATGCGATTCAATTCTCCATAAAAATCTCTGGCGCTTACTTCCTCACGTTCCCAGCCCTGCTTTAACTTGCGCAATTCATCCATGGCTTGTTCATAAGGCGATTTTGGAGGCGCTTGGGGCTCAAGCTTTGGTTGCTTTTTCTTGCGAAGAATGAGATACAAAATCAAGATCAACACAAGTACCGATCCTACCACTAAAGCAATTAGTTCCTTGGTCCATTTAAAAGGAGGCGCGGGAACAATGGCCTTGATATCACGGTAGGCGTCTGCTTCCGACTGTTGCATGTACCCAATCAATAAACTAAGCTTATCTGTCAAATACTTTTTATTTTTTACTTGTACTTCGAAAGGCGGAATAACCTGAACGCCTGAATCGTAACTTAAGATCGTAATGACTTGGGTAAACTTCTTCCCGTCCATTTCATTCTCTTCCTTCAATTCTGATTTATCGATGATCTCAAAATGAGGAATGGAATCCGGAATCTTGATCGAATAAGGAATTCCAAGTGGCAGTCTACCTTCAATGGTCACTTTTACCGGCGTTCCAATTCCAATAGAATCAGTATCCATAAATGATTTTACCAATACCTGTGCATTCAACACACCGGCACTTAGTAAAACCAAGCTTATTATGAATGTGATTCGTTTGAGCATATTATCGATTCCTTCCAATGAAAAATTTCTGAAGCACTTTTACATAATCTTCATCCGTTCTGATATGAAGTAAATCAGCACCGGCTTTTACAAAACATTGCTTGCACCATTCGGTGTGAGTAAAGAAAGCTTCTTGATATTGTTGACGTTGTTCGAAACTATTTGTATCCAACCAACTGCGCTTTCCGGTTTCAGGATCAACAATATCCACCAATCCAATTTCTGGAAGCTCCATATCCAACTTATCGTAAAGCTTAATACCAATTACATCATGCTTTCTTCCGGCTACTTTAATAGCATCCGCAAAGCTGGTGTCTATAAAATCACTTAAAACGAAGGTGATGGCTTGGTGCTTGGTTGCAGTGTTCAAGCGACGCA
>DGDD01000200.1 GCA_002385265.1 Chitinophagaceae bacterium UBA3961 | reverse complement strand
AGCAATCCACTTCAAACCTATTTGGGTAGTGAGTACGCTACTAACTTTATTCGTTTCGGTCAAATGTACCGGGTAATGGTGCAAGCATTACCTCAGTTCAGAGCGAAACCTGAAGATATTATGAATTTATTTGTGAAGAATAATAACGGAGAGATGGTTCCGGTATCTGCTTTTCTTTCTATAGAACGAATATACGGGCCTGAAGTAATTACTCGATACAATATGTATCCTTCTGCGATGTTGAACGGTGAACAAGCAAAAGGTTATAGTAGTGGTCAAGCTATTGATGCAGTTAAGCAAGAGGCCGCAAAGTCGCTTCCCAAGGGATTTTCATACGATTGGGCAGGTTCTTCGCGTGATCAGGCTTTGGCGGGTAATGAAGCTATTTTCATTTTCTTAGTTTGCTTGTTGTTTGTATACCTTCTTTTGTCGGCCCAATATGAAAGCTTCTTATTGCCGCTCCCGGTGATTTTGTCATTGCCCACGGGAATCTTCGGTGCCTTTGCTTTCTTATGGATGTTCGGGTTAGAGAACAACATTTATGCACAGGTTGCATTGATTATGTTAATTGGTTTGCTTGGTAAGAACGCCATCCTAATAGTTGAATTTGCAGCGCTGAAACAAAAAGAAGGATACCCGCCACTCCAAGCGGCTATTGAAGGTGCTGTGAGCAGATTACGTCCAATTTTAATGACATCTTTTGCATTTATTGCCGGTTTGATGCCTTTGTTATTTGCATCTGGGGCAGGTGCTATTGGAAATAAAACAATTGGCGCAACCGCTGCCGGAGGAATGCTCCTTGGTACCATCTTGGGTGTTCTTGTAATACCCGGATTGTACGTTCTGTTTGCAAAAAAATCAACTCAGCCTGAAACTTTTAATAGAAATGAAGAACATGAAATTAACAATGTTTAAAGTAAGTGTTATCGTAATAATGTGTTTCGGACTGTCGTGTAAGTTGCCGTCAATAACACAGCAGCAAGAGGGAACGCAAGTGCCCGGAACCTACGAAGTAAAGCAGACAGATACATTGCAAGTAAGTTCTATTTTCAAGCAATTTTACACGAGTAATAATCTGCTGAATTTGATTGATACAGTTATTGCTCGAAATCCTGATCGATCTATTGCCATGCAACGGATCGAATGGATGAATTCACAATTTGTAAAAGATCGCGCCGCACTTTCGCCTTCTGTTCAAGCAATGTTACAACCATCTGTAAAGCGATTTGGTTTGTATACAATGGATGGAGCCGGTAATATAGTAACCGAAATGGAACCCGGAAAGCTCATTCCAAGAAACTTACCTGATTATAACATTGCCTTACAATCAAGTTGGGAGGCGGATCTGTGGGGTAAATTGAAGAATAGAAAGAAAGCTTCATATACGCGTTATTTGGCTTCTCAAGCAGGCGTTCAGCTTGTTAATACTTCTTTGGTAGCACAAACCGCCGCTTCTTTTTATGAGCTAATGGGAATTGATGAAATGATCAAGTACCTCGATGCAACCATTGAATTGCAAACGCAGGTGATTGATGTGGTGGAAACACAGAAAGCAGCCACCATGGTTACTGAATTGGCAGTTCAACAGTTCAAAGCGCAGTTGGTGGCTTTGCAGGCCATGCGTATTGAATTAAAACAAAAAGGATTTGAAATAGAAACCAGGATCAATGATCTGGCCGGTAGACCGTATCAACCGATTCTTCGTGATACCAACTTTTTTGATCCTAGCATTACTAGCAAGCTGCATCTCGGTATTCCAAGCCAGCTCATAACAAGGAGACCCGACATTCGAATGGCTGAACAGGAATGGATGGCCGCAGGGTTCGATTTAACTGCTGCTAAGGCTGCTTTCTTTCCATCTTTAACTGTAAATGCCGCGCTGGGATTACAAGCATATAGAACCGGATTGTGGATACAGTCGCCGGAATCACTTGCGTTTTCTGTAGTGGCTTCTCTAACGCAACCCATTTGGAACAGGGGCGCCTTGCATGCCCAATTTAAAATGATGGATGTTAGCAGGAATCAGGCTTTCATTAGTTTAAAGCAAGTAGTGAATAAAGCGTACAATGAAGTGAACAATGAATGGTTTCAACAGTTGAAACTGAAGGAGCTGGTTGATTTAAAGCGACAACAGAATACGTATACCACTAATGCCGTAACGGTGTCTAAAGACCTTTTTAGAACAGGCCGCGCTACCTACCTCGAAGTGTTGATATCTCAGCAGCAATCCATGCAAGTTCGAATGGAATTGATTGAAGCAAGAAAAAAGCAACTAAACAGTATGGTTATGTTATACCGTGCTTTGGGTGGTGGAATTGAATAGAGTTTATATTAGATAAAACAAAATGCTTTAATTGAGTTGTAAATAGATAATTTGGACTTCTTATGAAGCCCTATCTATTTGCAACTTTATTTTTCGTTGTTCTTGCTTGTGGAAAAAAGTCAAGCAATCCACCTTTTACACCCTTGCCTTTGAATTTCGACCAACTCGGTTGGACAGTGGGGGACAAGGCCAATTTGGTTGAAAACGATGGTGTTACTCCTGATATTTCAGTAAAAGTTAGATTTCAAGCGCCCATAGATCGTTCTTCCGCAACCGCAGCAATCGATTTTAAGGACGCTTCAGGTATCGCTGTTCCGTTCAATACTTCTTTTGAAAAAGATGATTCGATTGTAGTACTAAAGCCCAATTCTGATCTGCCTTCTCTAACACGTTATAGCATTACCGTTAAACCTACATTGAAATCGAAAGAAGGAGGACAGTTGAGAAATACAATCAGCTTTAATCTTCTAACACAGATAGATACCCGCCCAAAATTCCCAACGGTAAGTGATGATGAATTAGTTGAGACCGTTCAAAAGCAAACTTTCAAATATTTTTGGGATTTCGGCCATCCGGTGTCAGGGCTTTCCAGAGAGCGAAACAATTCTGGCGACTTGGTTACCTCCGGTGGTTCAGGTTTTGGAGTTATGGCTATTGTTACCGGAATTCATAGAAATTTTATTGGACGAACCGAAGGACTAGATCGCATTCAAAAAATGACGAACTTTTTGAAGAATACTGCAAAGCGTTACCATGGGGCCTACCCACATTGGTTGAATGGCGCAACCGGCGCAACGATTCCATTTAGCTCAAAAGATGATGGTGCCGATTTAGTAGAAACATCTTATCTCGTAATGGGACTGCTAACTGCTCGTCAATATTTCAATGGTTCAAACGTCGCTGAAACTGCTTTGAGAGATAGCATTAATGCCCTAGTTGACGATGTGGAATGGAGTTGGTTTCGAAAGAACAATGAAAACCTCTTGTATTGGCATTGGAGTCCCAATTTTGGTTGGGATATGAACTTACCAATTCGAGGTTGGAACGAATGTTTGATTACTTATGTTTTGGCGGCCTCGTCTAATAAATATGGCATACCCAAATCAGTTTATGATAATGGATGGGCTCAAAACGGAAACATGCGCAATAACAATCAATACTACGGTTATACATTGCCTGTGGGAAGTGCATTTGGTGGCCCGTTGTTCTTTTCACATTATTCTTTTTTAGGGATCAATCCAAATGGTTTAACGGATGCCTATGCTAACTATAAAGATCAAGTTACAAATCACACTAAAATAAATTATGAATATTGTAAAGCCAATCCTAAACAGTTTTATGGTTATAGCGCCTCTTGTTGGGGACTTACGGCCAGCGATATTCCCGGTGGGTATGCGGCCAGTTCACCAACGAATGATATCGGTGTAATTGCTCCTACTGCAGCACTTTCTTCCTTTCCATACACACCAACCGAATCTATGGCTGCTTTAAAATTCTTCTACTATACCTTAGGTGACAAATTATTCAAAGAGTACGGGTTTGTGGATGCTTTTGCACTTAAAAACCCTTGGTTTGCGAATTCTTTTCTAGCAATTGATCAAGGCCCAATATTGATCATGATTGAAAATCATCGTTCCGGACTGCTTTGGAATCTTTTTACTTCTTGTTCTGAAGTAAAAACCGGAATGAAAGGGCTTGGCTTTACTGCGCCTTGGTTAAATTAGCCAAGTCTTGTAATGTAAAGACCACATATTTTATTCTTTTTCGCTTCCAAGTATAGCTAATGTGCACTTTGCCATCAGTGCTTTGAATTATATAGGGATAGGAGAATTCGGCACCAACTTCATTCTCTAGTGTTGAAATCGGAATCCATTTTTTTCCGTCGTTCGAAATTGCCAGGTTCAAAGGGGAGCGAGGACCAATCCCTTCCTTGCTGGAGGGATCCGGTTTTACATTGTTATAAACTAACAAATGTCGACCATCTTTGAGTGTGATGGCTGCAATGCCTGAATTGTTGTTGATCATCTCAGTTTGCTTTAGCGGCGTCCAAGTTTTCCCTTTGTCATAGCTCCAAGTTTCATTCAAGGTTCCATTTTGGCTTCTGCATAGGGCTTGTAATCCGTTTTTATGGATCAATACGGCGGGTTGAATACCTGTGATTGGTGTTGCATTGTTTAGATCAGGACCTTTACTCCAAGTTTTGCCCCAATTCGATGTAAATTCAAAATGCACCATCCAT